>CAKUEZ010000007.1 GCA_934646965.1 uncultured Collinsella sp.
GGGGCGGGCTTGAGGCCGGTCGCGGTCGCGGACAGGGAGCCGCCCTCGTCGGAGAGCGACAGGCTCACGTCCGGGCGCGCGACGGAGGCCTTGGCGGTCGCCCAGCCGCTGCTCCTGGAGCCGTAGGTCGCCCACACGGTCGCGCGGTACTCGCCGAACTCGCCGAGGTCGGCAGCCGCCGGCGCGGCGCCCGTCCAGGAGCCGTCGGCCTGGCGGTAGAGCTGGTACCAGCGCTCGGCGCCGGAGGGCGCCACGACCTGCAGGCAGGCGTTGGAGGGGGCGGGCTTGAGGCCGGTCGCGGTCGCGGACAGGGAGCCGCCCTCGTCGGAGAGCGACAGGCTCACGTCCGGGCGTTCAAACTCATAATTTGTAAAACCACATGGAAATGCTGAAGCGCCATTAAGTGTGCACCACGGCCGGATGGTCGTCTTGCCAAAAAATGAATTTATATCATCGAGATTAAACTGGCAGCCCCATTCATCTCCAGATTTACAACCCGAGAACCAGTAAGACGTACCAGAAGGTGAAATGACCTCATACGATACATAGGCCGGATCAACTGCCCAATTAGATGAAGTTACGTTAACGGTGTTTCCGTCAATAGCTACATCCGTAGAGGCACGATTGTCTCCGAATGACTTAGAATCCACTCGAAAGGTCTCGCCATCACAGGTGACATATGCTTCGACTTGGAATACGCCGTATTCCGCATCAAGATCGAAGGATCCAGTCCAGCTATAATTGTGCTGTTCGTATCCTTGAACCCAATCGACACGACCACTAGAAGACTTGACCATATAGCAGGCGTTAGTCGGATTACCCCCTGAAAACTTTGTAGCCAAATCAATATGCCTGGCATTCTTGTTGACAGTCAAGGAGCCCGAATACCAGCTGGATTTAGGGAACTGCGCAATAATGGCAGCGGCATCTGCCTCACCAAGACGACGACAGCCGTCATCAGAAAAGTAGTTGGCGACATCGCCGGAATTCGAAATAAAGCCATGCTCAATTAAGATGCCAGGGATCCCCTGCTCGCGGGCGCATCGGATAACCGCAAACTCATCTCCCACTTGCATCTGAAAAACGCCGCGATACGAAAGCCCCATGGCAGCAAGGTTATTCATAACCTTATTGGCAAGCTCAACAGAAACCTGCGTATAATCGGTGCCATTTGCCGTAGGAGCATAAACCTCGGCACCATGAGCAGCTGAGGATCCAGAATTAATATGGAAACTCACAAAAGCCTGCGCACCTTGATCGATGCAGCGCTGAACACGGTAAAGGAAATCATTACCGGAATAATTGCCGTACTGTTCACGAGCAAGAACCACCTTGAAACCATATGCCTCAAGCTTATTCTTGCAAGCCGTTACAATCTTCCAGGTAAGATCGGCCTCGCTTTTACCATTACCCTGCGCGCCGGGATCAGACCCACCATGACCGGCATCAAGAGCGATTACGCTAACGTTGCGTGCGGAACGAGCTGCATAAGTAGAGACACCATCCGGCGAATCAGCTGACTCCAATGCCTGTTGGATTGACTGAGCCTCGACGGCATTTCCATCCCCATCTGCATAGTAAACAGAAGTGCCCTCGGAGTTCGTAGCGCTATCTACGACGGTGAAAGAATAATCTCGATCAGAAAGATCGATCTTATGCTCAGTTCCATCTCCCTCTAGATAATAGGAAATCGAAGTGAGGAAATAAGTATTAGCTTCGAGTTTTGCACCGAAAGTAAAGGCGGCAGAATTATCAGCCGTAGCAGACGCGTCGACAGAACCCTTTACGCCGTTGGCACTCACATAGCCAAGCGTAGCAGAGGAAAGAACTTCGCCGTCATTAGGAGTAGCAAAAGCAATAACTTGATTGGATCCAGAGGGAAGGCTTGGGTAGGCCAGGTAAACGTATTGAAAGTCCGACTCGACCGAATCGACCTGTTGCTCGGTCTTGACATCGCTTTCAGTTGCGCCTTGGCTCAACGAGTCGACAGCCTCAATATCCCCTTCAACCGGAGATTGGTCGACGATGACCTCGCCGCTTTCAACATCGTCACCACGTGCAGCAGTTCCATCATCACCCGCAGAAGCCACATCCGTCACAGCTTCAGCTGGCTGCGCCTCGTTCAACCCGTAAGCAGCGACTACAGGACTCATCAATGACGAAAATGTCAGAAGAGCAGCCAAAGAAAACGTAGCCGCAGCACGTAAAACCTTTTTCATATCGAATCCTCAGTCAAAAAGAATATCCATGTTGCAACATTATCCATCAATTATCTCTTCTTTTGAACAATTGTCGTAGAAAGGAATCGTATTGAATCAAGGTAGTAATATTCAACGCCTTCGAACGCGAACTAGCCAACATTTTTCATCTGAGAAAAACTTCATAGCCTATATTTTATAAAGATCTCATCAAACTTAGTTAAAAAGAACTAACGAACGGTTCGAAATACTGGTCCCTTATCTCATGTGCAAACATGCAATTGTCTATTTCTATTATTCCTTCTTCGTATATCGGACTACAGAAAGTTTGAATATCAGACCGCTACGAAAAAGGATGTTCAGCGATTTTCTCAAATCTAACTATAAGCAGAACGGGGCTATTTCCTAAACGATCCAACGAAGCATCGAATTTATAAGGCCCATCCCCCCAGAGTATTGCGACCGTACCGACATCCGCAGGTCGACCGCCAGTACGGTCGTAATACCCCGCTCCGACGAGAGCCTGGAACGTTGTGTTTCGTCAAAAGGATTTGAGCAGTCTGAGCATCGGAAGCGCGCACGCTTTTTGAGCAGCTAGCCCTCCTGCATGAGGGCATGGCGGACGCGGTAAGACTCGCCGCGGAACTGACTGGCCGCGCACGAGGTAATAAGGGATGTCCATGACCACCACGGCGTAGCGGAATAGCCTTAGGCGCAGGGGGGGGCGCTGACGCAGCCCTCCCTCTTACACCACAAAAAATCGCGCGAACAAATTATCTTTCGAAATGCCCCCGTAGATATAGCAATCGCCAGCTCATGAGTCTACTAGCATACGATTCAGCTAACAAATAATGACTACACGGCACTATTAACGGATAACTAGCACTGTTCATCTACAGGAATGTCCAGTTTATTCGCCGCGCAAATGCAAAGTTCTTTATCCTCTTGAGACATCCTGCTCCCAAGAATAACTCGTAATGGCTTGCATGGGCGTTGTACATAATTCATCTCAAGCTCATCTGGCTCGGGTACAAGACGGGCACGATATTCGTTCTCCCACTCAAACGCACTGCCCTTTCTGTAAATTGCCCGCAGATCACTAAGCATGTCGTCGCTGCCCACATTAAGACCAAGCATCCTAGCAGCAGTCCAAGCAATTTGAGGGTCGCAATTAAATGGTTTGTCATCATATAGAATTGGCAATATTTCAGTACGCATTCCGTTAGCAATATTGCAATTGCGAATAGCTTCTCTGTCGTAAGCAAGAACGAAACCCGCTTGGCTTTCGGAATATACATTCCACATATTCGAATCGCTAGGATTGTCTGTTAGGCACAAAATGCGGCAACAATTTCGACAGCTATTCTGATGAACTGGAGCAACAAATCCTCCAACAAATAAACGCAAGTTTTTAACAGCCGAGCGAAAAAGGCTAACTCTCCCCTCATCGGATAGCATCTCGAACTCATCAATTCTTGCTGGATTTAAAGGAGTCCCCAGAGCCCCTAAAACACACGCAAGTCGTCTAAAATCAATTTGATTTATTTTCTCTAACGCTTGTTCATCATCATTGAGATAACTTTCGATTTCATCTATACCATTCCAGTTATAGATCGGCACCGAGTCGCGCTGATCGCTGAAAACCCTTGGATGAGAAAATGTAACAGTTGCGTTTTCTAGGTCGGCAAAGGCGTATTTAGTTGGAGGTCGATAGCGGTAAAGCATTCGCGGGACGAGAAAAGTCGATAGAGCTTCCAGTTCCTTCCCTGCGGAAACAATGGAAGCGCCATCGTTTTGCTTGGCAACGAGATTAGCCAGCGTCTCCCGATATGTTTCTTTCTGTGTCAAGCTTAGCACCATGCAATATCGCTTCCCAATCTAGCTAAATTAGATGCAGTTGATTTTATCCAGTGCAAAAAACTGAATGCACATACGAAGCAGAAGTCATGTCTATCAACCACCAGAAAATGATTCCGATTGGAACGTACCGGAAATCGTAAAAGCTGCAAACGATATATCGATATATCTATAATAGTCTGAGATGACTAGAGATGAAAACATATAGCTATCAAGTAATCTTATCCTCCGATGAAGATGCCAGCTATGACATCGAATTCCCCTCTCTGTCAGGTGCTTTACCAATGACGGAGCGCCGCAGAGACTGCAGAAGCAGTCGAGTATGCAGAAAAGATTTATATGGGCGCGTCAATTAAAAAAGTCTCTGTTAAAGAAAGTTAATCCAACGACATTGCCGCCCCTTCCAGTAATCCCAGTACAGCTGCAAGGTGCCCCTAGGTCATCTCGCACATTCTTGTGGGTTCCGTCCGAAACTGTACCCCAAACGCGTCGCACCTATGACTGTCAGTGTGCCTTGTCAGCCCGGTCAACGAGAACCAGTTGAGGAAGCGGTTGAGCATGCGCGAGCTCACCGCGCAGAACGGATTCCGATTCAGGCACACTCGTCTACACGGACTCCCCGCCCGAGCCAACAACGGCATCGACCGGATAAACTACAAGGTCAGGCAAAGGGTGAGGTTCGCCAGCACCTTCATCGACGGAAACTCGGCCCCATGCTCGTCACAGCAAGGTTCGTGCGCACCGTTGAGCACGAGCGGATAAAGAGGAGGTATCTGGAAATGACAAAGTCGGAAGAGACCGACGAACTGAAGACAAGAATAAGGGCTAGGGCATCGGACAGAGCGAGACTGACTCAATCAATTATCGAAAGAATCTTGGCGGCACCTACAACCACTCGGAGAATTTAAGCATTTAAAAAATCACATTAATTTGAGCAAATGCAGTCATCAGGTCAGAAAAGTAACGCAGTAGCAATGCAAGCACTGAATATGCAAGGAGAGAATCAAAATTGAAAGATAAAAACACCACAATCCCCTTTGGAGCCGATGAAATTATGTACTCATTCCTCAAATCAAACGGTGCTCCCTTAACAGATAGCGAATTGAAAAGAATAAAACATACTGAATCACTGAAGGATTTAATGGCCCTTGGCTATATTCGACATGAGCACTCAAACGTTTTCCTGACATTGCAAGGCAGAATGGCTCTTCGACAATTTGACGAAGAACATAAGAGTAAATCTAACAAAGAATCCGCAAACGTTTTCAGTATTATCATTAGTGTACTGGCAATTTTAGTATCTATGCTAAACACAGTTGCGGGATTAGTTAAAAACGACGCAACCGTCAATTATGCCTCAATCAATTTATTCACTAATATGCTTAGCGCACTTGAAGTACTGCTAATCGGATTTTTTGTCTCTGAAATTATATTGCCCTCGGTAAAGTACTTTAGATTCCACCCTGTAGCTCGAGTCTTATTTGGAACGATGGCAGCGGTGCTATTATATTTTATATCAACGCTTTAGATAGTATATGGTACCCCATCCACCCTAAGCTGCGAAAGGCTTTCACGGACCTCAGCGCATGGTACATCGCTTTTAGTGGTCGGGTCCAACCTCTCGTGGACCCTGTTGACCCGGAAAAGGTGAACGTACCAGTCGAGGTAGGCCTGCAGTTTCTTAGGAAACATACTCGTGAGGCACCATGGGAAGTGTCTCTGCCACGAGCAGAGAGCTGCTGCCCGAGGGCGGCGGCGATCCTCGAGGAGGCCGAGCCGGACGCGCTGGACTACCTCGACTTCCCGCCAGCCCACCGGAAGCGCCCGCGCACCAACAATGTCCAGGAGCGGACCAACCGAGAGATAAAGCGCAGGTCGCGCGTCGTGCAGGTGTTCCCGTCAACGGGCTCGCTGGTGCGGCTCGCGGGCGCGGTCATGTGCGAGCAGGACGAGATATGGCAGGAGTCCAGATACTTCTCGGAGGCAAAGATGAGGGAGCTCTACGACGAGGGCCGCACACGTGGGATCGACGGGACGGTCGACTGGGAGCGGCTGGAGGCGGAGACCAGGAAGATGATCGAATCCGGCATCGAGCTTGCGGACAGGATCGAGGCGGCATAGGATATCAACCGTGTTCCGGGTTCCCGGACGCCGGGCCGACTCGTTTCGGATCGGGCGCTACACCAACTTTCTCGACACTACCCTCGAAAAGATTGACTACAAAGGTCACCTATCTCAAATTGACGACTAAGATCATCTGACATTAGCGGGATGCCTTCTCAGAGGATCATGCCAAGCATTTGCGCTAAAAAACGAAGAGATTCTCGGATACAAGGCATTCATCAACGAAGAACGCAACGGAAAAGGTCACCATGTATTTTGCCAAGCCAACTTGGAAGGCATAATTGCGTTAATTGATGCCCGGGGAGTAACGACAAATTACGATGAATTCATACCCAAGCGCCCACCCGGAACTTTGTTTGATGACAATCCCTCCGGGCGGGCGTTCGTACGTGCGCCGGAACGCCCGGGGTACGACGCACGGCACCTGGAGGGACGAGTCCACCGCAGCCGGCATCCCGAGGTGGCTCCGATGCTCCTGAAGGAGGAGCTTCGCCTCCCACAGGAGCATCGTCCTCGAGCATTGCCACAAGCCGCTCCCCGTCCGGGTCCTCTCATCAGGTTCATGTGCCACAACGTTCCCGTCGAGTGCACGGCCAAGCTGTGAGGCGTCACCCACAAGACGGCCTTCGACATCGAGTGAGCGCGCGGTGTGCTGGTCAGGGACAGCGGGCTCAAGAGCAAGGCGCACGGGGCAGACGCCAACGACCCAGTCTGCCTGGAGCGGATGAAGATGGTGGACGACCTGTGCTCGAGGCTTAAGCGTTGCCTTTGGCACTACACGGGAATGTCGCTGCGAAACCCCAGGCGCATCTCGTCTGGCGCGTCAGCCTCTTCCGGGTCCACCAGGCGTGCGGCAAATGGAACCCGGCCGCAAAAGTCGCACGCCATGTCCTGATGGCAGACTCGACTTACAGCAGCTTGGGGTAGGTACACCATCACCAGTTATCTAAACTGTTAAATCTAATCCAAAATGTCCTCTCTTGATTCCTTTGCGTCTCGCCAAGCCGAGAGGAGCGTTCTAGAAAATTCACTTTCTGTTAGCGTCAAGACGTCCTTCACGCAAAATCCCTTTAATTTGCCCGAAAGCCCAAAGCGTGCCTTTCTCCTAATCGAGTCGGAAATCCGCTTAGACGTCGGCTGATTCTTGTCCCCGTTGTACACCAAAACAAAAACGCAGTGCTCGCGAAACCATCTTGTTCTCTTTCCCCATAAATCCGAACAGATCAAAACGCTGTCCTTGCATTTCTCAACAAGGGCGTCCTTCTGACCAAGATTGATACCGAGCTCTTTATCAAGCTTTGGATTAAGCCTCTTTCCCAGCTCCTCCGTCAGATTACCGTTTTTGAATTCAATTAGATATAGCGTTTCCCGGTCGCAATATAGCGCATCAGCAGAGCGCGGAAGATCCATTCGCCTATTAACTCTTTTGCAGTAGCTCTCGGTAACAGAGTCAAAATTAACAATAGAGAAGTCGTCATCAACCAGGGAAGACTCCCCATCTTTAGATGTTTTGGATACTGAGGACATGCAGTCTCTAAGAATACAGGTTCTGCAACGGAGACACTCGTCGCCGCTATCATGCACCTCGGGAGACTGCGGGTGTGGGCAGGAGATGCACAAGTCGCTACTCAAGACCGTACTCCTCCCTCTCAAGAGTATCGAAAGGAGCCGCCAACTTCTCATAGGCCATTTCCGTTGAGCATGTTATGTCGGTGAAACGAGAACGTCCATCGGCGCAGGTTTCTGCAAGATAATATGTGCACAATCCATCGATTCCGTACTTTTTTGAATACACTTCGATCGCATTTAAGAAATATGGACTATGGGTGCTCATCAAGACATGCATTCCAAGCTCCTTCTGGAGCAGCACGATTATCTCGGCAAAGGCAAGCTGCCATGCGGGATGAAGATGAATCTCGGGCTCATCGAGGATAATGGTTCCTCCGGCATCAAGCGCCCCAGACTTCAAAAGCACCTTCATAATAGCGAACGTCTTCAAGCCGGCAGAAAGGTTGCCCGGCTCTAGCCCTCGAACAAAACCCCCTTCTAGATATATAAGGTGATCGCGACTGCTACCCTTCTCGAAATGGCCCGGACATAAGGAGACGACCTTATCCATAAGGACCTTCAGATGCCGCTCCATTGCAATTTCATCGAATGGCGAGGGCTCGTTGTCATCGCTGCGGATGGTAGCCCCAATCAAATCTTGGCGAAGCTCTTCCTGATGCCCAAGTAGAGTTCTGGGGCGAAAAGCGGAGCTGTAGGGGCCCGCGAGCGAATCGATCAGGAACGGATCGTCCAGATAATGTGCTCTTAATCGCAGGGTCCTTCTGTCGCACACCTCCGTCACCTCATCACCTGCGATTGAGAAAACCGTAGAGGAGTCCTTTATCTGGAGCTCGACTCTCCCGGATTCATCGTCGAAAACAGAATTAATCTGGCCGTTGAACTCGCTTTGAAATCTGTTTGTCGCAATTGCCCGGAACGCTTCATCATCGGAGATATCCATAATCTCGATAATTTGATCTGCGACTCCTGCCACACCATTCGTGAAATCGGATTCAATTTCACGAGAAATTTCCTTCCCGTAATAGTCCTTTATCTCATCAATTAGTTCATCTCTCGTGTACTCACCCGAAAAAACCCTATCGGTAAAATCGGACATCTTTCCGGCACTTCGCCTGTGGCGCGTCATGGGACCGAGGGGGCCGCCCATATAAGCCTTTCTTAGGGCGCGCTCAACGCTATTGCGCCTCATGCGATCGATTTTATTTTCAGAATTGAACATACTGTTGAATGCCGCATAGAGAGCTTTCCCGACCGTGCTCTTTCCCGTTCCGTTCTCTCCTGCGACTACGGCAATACCATCAATTTCAACATCTGCCTCAGCAACTCTACCGATGTTTTTCACATTGATTTTCAATGCAGGTCACCAGCTCTCGACTTGATAGATACAGTGCTTAGATTATCGCACAGAAAAACCGGCTTCTATGGGACGCCCCTAATGAGGAGCGCACAGGAGTGAGCAAAAGATGCCATTCAATTATGCAAAGGAAGATAGGCACTTCTAAAACCTGCGGCTACCCAAAACTACCTTGACGCTAGGATTTTCAATGTCAATCAAACTGTTCCCAATTGCACAAACAAGATCTTTTATCTCATCTTTTGAGAAGCGGTCAATATATTCCATTTGCTTCAGCTGCTCATAAATGCTGTCAAGAAATTCCTTCTTCGTTAGGCTTTTGTCGAAATACAGGTCTTCATTCTCTTCTCGTACTGCTGGTTTTTCAGAGCTTCTAATGAAGTAAAAACAGTTACGAATATTGTTCCCATGAAGAAACACGTCGATAAAATCAGCATCCTGCACGTTTTGCAACGGCCCCGGATCACGCACGTTAAAATATGACACAGCCGCTGCTGCAACAAACCTATCAGAAGATTCACAATACTCGCCGCGGAATAAACCCGGTCGCACAGTCAAATGATGAATACACGGCATTAATTTCTCGATAAACTCCAACCCGGAATCATTCGACGGGACATCCATGGACGACCTCTCAATCCTTCACCTATTTACGCTTCCAATAACATCAGCAACCAGCACTGTTAAACAAGTGCATAAACAAGACCGCAGAAGCCATTGCTAGAAACACGCTCGCCAATGAACCCAGCAAATAAACCTCAGCGAAATCCTTGTCACTTTCCAGCTGTTTAAAGCGCGCGATACTTTTTGCAGTAAAAATAAATGCTATAGCCGAATATTGGTTCAGCAAAGAAAGCGCCGCGACGATCAGTCTTTCAAATATTCCAATCCACTTGCCTGAATGCGCAATCGATGCGCCCGCCGACTGCTCTGCGCCAGGGTTTCGGAGAAATTGGAGGACCTTGGCAATAGCAATGCTGCAGGGGCGTCCGCAAAAGCACAGTGTCGAAATCCAAGAGAGCTCCGCTCCACGGGCGCCCAAGAGATTCAAAGCAATTGGCCGCATGGCCCACAAATGGCAACATAGAACGCTCAACATAAGTAGAATTATAATGTGTAGCACTTGATCGGCCAGAAAACTGCCGACCGGTGAAAGGTCAAGTCCTGCAAACGCCCTTCTCAGGCTGCCATCGATAATCCAATGTGAAAGGGCAAATACTGTAAAGGACGCAACAATGGCGGTTGCACTCGCCTCAAACAGAAGAGCTACTGTTGCTGCGGCGCCGGCCGCGTAAACTAAACAGTGCATGGCAAGGGCAATTCTGCTGTATTCCTTCTCGCCTGCCATTTTATTCGACTGAAAATAAAAGTCGAACAGCATATGAAACAGAAGGAAACACCCGAATACCCTCATGACGTCTCCAGTTCATTAAGGAAATAAACTGCAAAAGCAGCCAATTCCCTCTCTCTTACAACATTCGCGAGCCTAAGGCTTTTCTCGAGCCCCTGCCTCGTCTTCCCCATCGCAACACCCATTTGTCCTGCAAGCCCTACATGACTAGCCCTGATGCTATCTACGTTGAGGTTGAGTGAGCTGCCCAACGCCACTGGCGCGCAATCGCTCGTATTGCTTTTGGCGCCATACTTTTTGCCTATACGTGTTTCGAAGAGCTCAATATACCTTTTGCTCAAAGTCGCGTCTGTGTCCTCGTGCAGCATTAGCGGCCGCAACAACTCAACAACCTCGCAGTAATTACGCTGCGACTCGTTTCTGCGATCAATTATTTCCAGACAGCCCGCCGCGCACAGTTCTTTCTCACGCGAAACACCCGAAGCATCAATGATCTTCAAATTACTGTACTTATCTTTTTCGGACGCAGCAATTGCTCTGCGTGCACGATGGTATGCCGACCCGTCTTGCTCCGTCGACAATGCAGACTGCATCCGAGTTTTCCATTCTCCAACTCCGATACCGCCCCTTAGATCAACCGTCTGGACGAGTATCTTGATAAATCTGTATGCCAAGAAAGCGCCAGCCGTACTACTAAATAGACCCTGCAATTCATCGCCCGCACTAAACATAAGCGGCATTTCGAGCTCAGTTTTAAACAGCTCGTTTGTGCAGTCCATAGCGTTCGCAAGATCTTCCTGCGCGCTTTGCCTCCTACTGTCCGAAAGACATCTCGAATGTCTCATATCAACCATGAGGGCCGAATAGCTATTGTTCATCTAACTTCCCTTCCTCATGGCGATTATAGCAACTATTTTAGTTGCTTTCGCTCATTTGCAACGGTTTTAGTTTCTTCATGGCGGATGCAACTGAAATCGTTGCATTGTAATAGGCTATAATTCTTCCAAATCGCCTAGAGAAAGTGTTTGAATGCTGACCGTAATTGTGCCTACTTACAATGCCGAGCCGTTTCTTTCTCAAGCTATAGGCAGCCTGTTAAGCGAGAACAAAATTGAGCTGGAAATCCTCGCCATCAACGATGGATCCACCGACAACTCGCTCGCCATTATGCAAGATTTCGCCGCGCGCGATTCGCGCGTTCGCGTGATCGATAAGGCCAACCAGGGTTACGGCGCTACCTGCAATCTGGGCATTCGCGAGGCAAAGGGCGACTGGATCGCCATCCTCGAGCCCGATGACTGGATTGAGCCCGGAATGTTCTCCGATATGCTCGCATTTGCCAAGCGCGAATTTGGCGATCCGGACAAGCTCGACATTATCGAGACACCCTATTGGATCATCCGCAATCCCGATACCCCCCAAGAGGTCAAGCTACACTGCGCATATCGCGGGCGCATCAATCCACCCCAGCAACCGTTCACCATTCACGACGCCCCGCACCTGCTGGCCCATCACCCGTCCATTTGGTCGGCAATCTATCGTCGCGATTTTCTGTTGCAAAACAATATCTGTTTTAAGGAAATCCCCGGTGCAGGCTGGGCCGACAATCCGTTCCTCGTCGAAACGCTCTGTCAGGCAAAAGCCATCGCCTACTGGCACAAACCGTATTACTGCTACCGTGAGGAAACGCCCGAGAAGGCGGCCGCCCTGGCCAAGCGCGATCCTTTGATGCCGTTTAATCGCTGGAACGACATGGTTGATATTCTTGAGCGGCTCAACGTCACCGACCCCGCCATTTGGACGCCGCAGATCACACGCGGCTTCACCTATATGGGTATCATGATCGAGCACACCGGAATTGAAGGGCACCCCGAAATCGAGCAGGCCATCCACAAGATGTTCGAACGCATGCCGCAAGAGCTGGTATTTTCCAATCCGCGCGTTACCCCCGCGGCAAAAAAACTGTATGCGGAGTATATGGGCATCGCCAACCCTAAAATCAGCTATTGCGCTTACGCCAAGGACCTCATCGGCGAGGGCCTGTACAACGTATGGAACAAGGGGCCAAAACAGACCCTGAACATGATCATGTCCCACTTTGGCTCATACAACGCACGCGCTGGAAAATAATCGGATGGGCAGTAAAGCAAGCAGAAACACCTCCATCGAAGCGCTGCGTCTCGTCGCGGTCGTTGGCATCGCGATTTTCCACACGTTTCAGTGGACCTTCCAGGCCGTCTGCACCGGCGTGCCCGAACATGCGACGCTTGCCGCCTTCCCCTATTCGGGCGCTCTGGGCTGCATCAATCTGTTGGGCTGTTGAGCCAACGAGGTCTTCTTTATGATCTCGGGGTACTTCCTTATTCCCTCGGCAGTCAGGGCTCTCCAAAACGGGTCGTCCGTGCGTGACCTCGCGAGCAAATCACTTTCCCGCTTAAAGAAGATCGTCTTCCCTACGCTGTTTTACTGCGCTGCCTGCCTGCTTGTCTCGATGTATATCTATCCCCTGCCAGAAATCTCACTGCACGAGATTGGCTGGCTCACGTTGGGTATCGAGTTTATCTGGGTCTACGCGGCATCCGTGCTGCTCGTGCCAGTTATTGTGCTGGCAAGGCAGTGGCTCGGCAACCAAAAGGCCCCATTCGTTGCGGCCTTGCTCGTGCTCACAACATTTGGGATCAACTGTTACATCGCGGTGACGGCAAACGATGCGACGGGCATCGTTTTATGGCGCAAGCTCATGAGCGCCGTTACCTACCTGGTCGCGTTTATTGCAGCTGGAGAAATGCGCTTTGTCCTCGAACGTCACGGCAACGCATCCGGCGCTCAAAAATCCAAGATTGTGCTTATCGGACTCATTGCCGCCGCCGTCACGCTCGAGCTCCTGTTGTCGGCAAATAGCCAGTACGGCGCGCTCTGGATGCTCTCTTACAAGTCCACTTCCGCCCTATCCTTCGTTTTGGCCGCTGCTTCCGTTGCCGCCGCAGCGCTCCATCAGCCGCGCCACAAAGCCACGACCGCAGGCAAGGCGATCACATCTCTCGCCGCAGGAACACTGGGCTTCTACGCCGTACAGTCGTTTACCTGCAACGTCTGGCGACCCATCTTCGACCATGTAATCTATGCCACGGCAGCCGGCGTTCAAACGGAAACACCCAATCCACCCGGCGCCCTCCTGCTCGGAATCGTTATGAGCCTTTGCCTCGCGCTCGCCCCGCTCATCATGGATATCATTCGCAGGGCGGCGGTCGACGCCATCAAGGCTCGCATGAACGGCTAAGCGCCCTTCTGACTCCGCAAGCCACGAAGCGCGCACGCGCCCGATGCAAATAACATCGCAAAGAAAATCGCCCAGTTCTTGCAGCCAAATACCGGAATATGGACGATCGCATGGTCGTGCATAACAACGAAATAACCCAGAACAACAACCAGAGGCAGCACCAAGAGCAAGGACTGGATCAACACCTTGCGACGACGACCGTCCTGCGAGCCGCCCCGTATCGAGCAAACGAGCACTCCAACCCAAATCGCCAATACAGCAACAAACGAAATAAGGCAGATGATGTTCGAGAGCATCGCATAACCGGCAGTTGAGCAGATCGCGAACAGCTGCGGGCTCATGCAATAAAAATCCTTCAAAATCTGAGGCCAGTCGGCTTGAGGCAGCAGTGCCGACGCTCCATGTGCAGACCAAAGGCCCATCTCGCCCAGAACGTTCGAAAAGACCTCGTTCCAGCCCAGCACAAATGCGGCGACAACCCATTTCATCGACCAGGTAAACACAAACGAAAGCCCAAACCCAAAGAGCGCCTGGAGCATCGTGACGAGGCAGCGCTTGGGTCGCTCGCCCTCGGGAAGCGCAATAAAGGCGAAAAAGCAGTGAAGGGCGACAACGGCGGCAGGAATCGTAAGGAAGTCTAAAAACGAGAACACGGCTCCCGTCGCCATCGACCAAAGAACGAGACGGCTTGCGAAGGTCTGCGTACTCGGAGCCGAGCTCAAACGAAGACTCATGCAGGACATCATAATGAGCGCCACAAAGAAGGAAATGCACAGCAGCAGATCGCCGATAACGTTGAAAAACAGATTGGTTGAGAAAAGCAGTATGCCAAGAAAACCCAACGTCACGGGAATCGAAAACCGCCTTCGCAGGGCAATGTAAGCGCAAGCGGATCCAGCGACCGCCAGAGCAGCCGCAGGCACCACGACAACGTCGATACCGCCAATAAACAGACAGACATTCGTAAGCAGCTGCCATCCATGCCAATACCGGTAGTACTGCTGATGCGCAATCCCGCCGCCCTTTGCAGCGTCATCAATCTCGGCAACAGCCATCGTCTTAAACGGAGAACCCTGGTCCTTTTGCTGCGCAATCTCCAAGATAAAGCGATTGTTGTCAAAGCAAACGGGGCCAAACAGCACACGGTGGTCATAGACATACATATCGGTCAGCAGGGTCGACGACTCCGATGCCTGCGCGCGCGACGCAACAACGGCCCGGGGAAGGCGATTCGCAGCGGTGTTGCTCAGGACAAATACCAGCTGAAGGACCAAAAACAGCAAGAGCGACTTAGCGGGAAGGCTGTCGGCAAAAGAGGCTAAACGAGTTTTATTCACAGGGCATCCAAACAGAAAAGATCGCGTCCATAGGAATCGGCAACTATGTAATACCACAATGCGCGCATGCAATCTCGCTACGCCCACACGTCGACCAGGCTTATAACAGACGTTCTTGGTGATTAGCGGAACATTACCCGTGGGCGCCCGCCTACGCTTACAATAGTTGTGTCCCATGGGACACGTTGTTTATTCCGCAGGGCCGATACGCTGCCCACGCGAAAGGATATTCCCGTTCATGACTTCCACCCTTCCCGCCCCCATCGATAAGCTCGCCATCATCGTCGTTACGTACAAGCGCCAGGAGCTCTTGGCCAACCTGTTCGACTCTATGACCGAGCTCACGGCCGCGCCTTGGCGCATCGTGATTGTCGATAACGAGAATTCGCGCGAGACCGAGGCCATGTGCTCCGCGTTTAACGAGCGCTTGGCAAACCTGTGGAGCATTGATGCCGACCAGCCCGACGCACAGGGTGGCACCGACCGCGTTATCTATGCTCCGCAGCTCAAAAACGGCGGCGGCGCGGGCGGCTTTTCCGCCGGCACCAAGTGCGCCTATGACCTGGGCGCCCAGTGGTTCTGGGTGATGGACGACGATGTGCTCGTTATCCCCGAGGGTATTGAACGCCTTGCCAAGTGGACCGATCGCTACGACGTCATCCAGGGTTCGCGCCTGGACTTTGACGGCGGCGCCTTCTTTTGGCAGTACCAGCTCATCCTTTCGCTCGGCATCCCCAACCCCGTCGCCAAGTGGGACCTGGGCCCTGAGGGTTACCGCGCTATGAACCAACTGTGCTTTGAGGGCGGCATGTTCTCGCGCCGCGTGGTCGACAAGATCGGCCTGCCCGACGCGCGCTTCTTCATCTACGGCGACGACGCCTGCTACGGCTATGTCGCCAGCCAGCACTTCCCCGCCGCCGTGGTCGCCGACGTGGTGCTTAAGCGCGCCCGCGCCGTCTCCAACTGGGACATCGCCGGCAAGCGCCAGCTCAACTCCACGAGCGACACCAACCGCTACTACATCATGCGCAATCGAGGCTTTTTGGCCCGCTACATGCAAATCTATGGCGACTACCACCCGGTGCTGTTCCGCCTGGGCAACGCGGCGACCTTCTGCAAGGAATTCATTCGCCTGGCTGCAGTCGATAAGTGCTTTAAGACCGGCATCCCGGCGCTGCGCCGCGGTATGAAGGACGCCCGCAAGATCATCAAGGATCCTGACTGGAAGCCCATGCCGCCCATGAAGGACGCCGAGTAATCGAAGCCGGAAACACCCCGTCGTCTAAAGTCGCTGGCACACCACGGACACGCGTTGCCCATCAAAACCAAAGCCCCAGCGCATGCGGCCAACGCCGGGCCGAGGCACACGGATCTCATCGACACCGTCGCGCTCTATGTCGAGCAGTGCCTGAACGGCCAGCAATTCCAGCCCTAGCGCATCCACATCGGGGTCATACATCATATTGATCGTTATGAGCGGGCGCTTATCAAGCATGCCGAGAGTGTCGGCAACATCAAACACCCTCCCCGTGGGAAACACCTGAATATCCCAGCGATCCGCACCGCGCTTTCTGCCGGACAACGGATTGGCGTAACCGGGCAGCCCAAAGCAGAGCCCCTGCAACAACAGGTGATAGGGCAAAGGATCGCCCGCTTCAACCGTGCCGATTCCCGCGTTACCGATCATGCGGTCCATCGCCCGCCTCACCGCATCCTCGTCACCGCGGCACAAACCATCGCGAAATTGATCGATATCTCGAACGTCCTCGGCGGCGCACTCAAACCATTCGATGATCACGAGACGCAACGCCTGGCAGAGCTCGCCATTGGGCAGACGCAGAGCACGCGAAAGGGCATCGTGCTCCGACTCCTCGGTCGCATCCGTTGTCAAAAAGCCAGACAGGTAAAGCGCAGTCCAAATATCATCAGGCGACTCAGCCCCTTGCCCCACAGCGCCCAGGTTCAGCGGAGCCTCAACGCAACCATGAGGCTCGAGCAGATCGAACAACACCGACAGGCGATTCAAATTCCAATCGCCAATTACCTTACTCAAGTGATCGGCATATCCATAGAGATCCGTTCGCGCGGGCGGCATGCACCCGCGATCCGCATAACCGATCAAGCGGCCCGGGTTTTCGCAGCAAAACTCACCAAACCGGTAGCCTTCAAGCCATTCACGCGCTTCGTCCAGACAATCCTTGCGACCGGCGCGCCCCAACAACGCCTGACATTCGGCATCCGAGAAGCCAAACCAGCAATCGCACCAGGACGAAAGCGGAGTCGCCAAGCGAAACGGGCAGCCAGTCCGCGTCAGCGCCGCCTCTGCAGGCCCGGGGCGCTCCCCCATCAGGCAAGCCAATCGCAGCGAATAGCCCGTCGAGGCAATGGCATCGAAGAGCACGCGCTCCAGCAACTCCGCCGGAGCGATGACACTGTCGCGTTTCGTTCCCGTACTTTTCGACCACGCTGCATCGTAGTCATCAACCAGAAGCACAACCTGTTCGTCGCAAGCCATCTCCAGCAGCTCAATCAGAACCCCAAGCACGGCATCGATCTCATCGGGGCTCGCCACACCGCGTGCAACACGCTCGACATGACGCACCTTACAGCTCGGCAAATCCGGTGCCGCCAGCAATGGCAGTAAGCGAGCACACTCATGGACAACGGCATCGCGCAGGGTCGCAGCAGCATCGGCACCACGCTTTGCGACGGAGGAAAAGTCCAGCATGATCACGGGGTAGCATGCATATTCATCGCGATAAATCCCCTCTTCGGCGTCCCAAATCTGCGTGCCGACAAATATCCCGGGGTCTGCTCTCCCAATCACCGGGCGCTCCAAAAACGCCTTGAGCATCGACAGGTTCACGCTCTTGCCAAAGCCCTCGGGCCGGCAACACACCACAACGGATGCGTCGCAATCCAAAACATCGGCAATAAATAGAGTCTTATCGACTAACATGCACCGATCAACTGCCTTGGCAAAATCGTGAACGCCGACCGGCAAAGCCGTGTCGTCTGCATGATCGATCAGTCGCGCATCAACACCAGTTTCACCATAATTCACCTGTTCAGACACCGTAACTTCTCCCTATAACGCAGCACGATACCAATTGTAATGAGCAGCGCATACGAAATGATGTCGCTGCTCAAACGTTTCGGGCAACGGTAGCAACAATGGCACAGATGGGTGCAACAAATCGTTGCACAACAAAACGGGGCCCGATGCAACCGCACCGAGCCCCGCTCTCGTCAGTATCTTTAGACGCCCAGGAATTACTCCTTAAAGCAGTCCTCCCCAGAAGCCTTCTTCTGCTGATCGAGCTTATGTTTACCGCTCACGATAGACGTAGCGCCCAATGTAGCCAGGCTCGCGCTGGCCAGGCTCGCCATCACGATAAGGTCGCCCGTCTTGGGCATGTTGCCGCCCGAGGACTTGGTCGTCGTGGTCGTGGTGGTTGTAGTGGTCACCGTCTTGGAGTCATTTTGCTCCTGGACCTGGTCATCGGTATTGCTCTTGCTCTCGTCCTTCTTCTCGGAGTCGTCCTTCTTCTCCTCAGAACCAGAACCCTTATCCGTTTCAGCCTTCTCAGATGTACCCTCGGATTTATTGTCCTTGGAGCCGTCCTTCGCGGCGTCGGTCTTCGTCACAGAGTTCTGGCCGTCATTGTCCTTGTTAGAAGATGAATTACCGCTTGCACCAGCCATCAACGACCCCAGCGTGAGCCCAAACCGCTTAGCCGCAGAAGGCTTCTTGTTCGCCGGGGTAACGGGCGCATCCGTCTCCTTCTTCGAATCGTCCTTAGAGCTATTGGAACCAGACTCTGCGTTAGAGTCAGAGCCGGCTCCGGCAGAGGAACCGCTCGAACCGTTGGAAGGTTCAGAAGAGCCACTACCGGTCGAACCGGTGGAGGGCTCGGGAGAGCCGGTGTTGTTGCCGCCGGTACCGGTGGCAGGCTCATTCTTCTCGCCTCCATTGCCCTCATTGTTATCAGTATCGGGCTTCTGTGCGGGCTTAGACTCCTCAGGAGTCTGGCTTGAATCAGGCGTCTGAGTGGTCTCGGGATCATCAGGCTTCTTATTAGCCGCTTCGTTCTCCTCGTCCTCGGTAATATAAACCAGGCAGTCCTTGAGCTCGTTGCGGTAGCGATTCTTCCAACCCTCGTGATACTGGGGCTGACTCGAAAACTTGGTGGCGACATTGTTGACCACGCTATTGGAAAGCGCCGTCACAAACTCGCGGTCGGTCATGTCGTTGGAAAGATTCGCCCAACGGAAAAAGTCCTGGCATCCATAGGTGCCGCACATGTTGGTGATGCTCCAGACCATGCCCTTGACGCAGTCGGCGCGGCCGGTGATGTCAATACCCAGCGCGCTCTTGAGCCACGACTCGGTAACCGCATAGTAGGAGTTGTACGCATAGGCATCCTGCAGCGCCGAGAACTCCGCGGGGTCGGTGTTATAGGCGCCCAGGAAAGCATCCTGCGCGATACGGCCGAGCTCGGTGAGCTGGCCATTCACAAACATGGGATTGTTCGAATTAGAAATCTCGCCACCGCGATCGATCGCGTCTTTGAGCATGCCATATTTAGCAGAATCGTAGTTGTAGACCTGCTTCATAAACGGGATGAGCGACCAGCGGCGATCGAACTGGTAATAGCCCAGTGCGTTGTAACCGTCACCGTACGAAAAACCCTGGTTATAGTTGCCATGGCTCTCGTACTTGGTAAAGTACTTCATCTCGGGGGTCACGTTGACAAACGAAACGCCCTGGACCGACCTCAGCACGCCCGAGAAGGACTGCTGGGTGTAAAGGCCCTTATCGATATTGGTGGCATCCGAGGCAACGCCCGGCGCGGGCTCCTCGGCAACAGCGGCCGTGGGCGCGGAAACGGCGCCAAACGAGAGCGCCAGCGTCAGGCCCGCAACGATAGCGGAATGCTTGGGCTGCATAAGATCCTCCCTGCATTGGTGTAGTTAAAGCGCAGTTTGCAAAGATAGATTCAATATTACAGCTCCCCGCTTGTTGCACAACAACAACTCGGCAAACGGCAACAACCCTCCGCGAAATCTCAAGGAATTAGATGAATTGGTCGTCAGGGGCCAAGAGAAGCTCGCCGTAGCGCTCCAACAGCCCGTCTCTCAACTGACAAAAAGCAGGGATATAGACGTTCAGGATGCGCTGGATCAAATCCTGCGCCAGCTTATTGTCATAAATATGAACGTTCGTATTGCGATCCCTGAGCATATCCAGCCAAGCGGCCTCGTCAATAAAGTCGTAGAACCGATAGGCTTCCTTCAAGATGGCACGAGGAGAGCCCGACGCAGCAAGCGTAGCGCCCTCATACTCGAGCAGACGCCTGAGGAGCGAAATTGAGATGCCGAAAACCTGCTCGTAGATATACGCACATCCGGAGACAACATAGTCGTTATCGAAATCTTGGAATCGAGCTGTCTCCAGCAGCGCCAAACGTGAATCAAAGGCTTCGTACAACTTCACGAAAGCCAGCCCTACAGCTTGATATCGAAGTTGATTTCGGGGACGGCGGCTAGGTCTGCCAGGGTCACGCCGTCGACGTAGTTCTCGATAACCTCGTCCAGGCCGCGCCAGAACTTGACCGTTGAACACAGGTCGCTACGAGTGCAGCTGTTGTCGATGCCGTCACACGCCACGGGCGCCGTGCTGCCCTCGACGGCACGCAGGATGTCGCCGGCGCGCACCTCGGCCGGGTCCTTGGCCATCATGTAGCCGCCGCCCTTGCCGCGCACGCTCTTGAGCAGGCCCGCCTTCATAAGCGGGCGGACCAGCTGTTCCAAATACTTTTGCGAAATATGCTCGCGGTCAGCCACCTCGCGCAGTGCGATCTTACCCTCGGCGTCACCCAGCGCCGCGATATAGATCATCAGTCGGAGGGCATAGCGGCCCTTGGAAGAAATGAGCATACCTACCCTCCCATCGTTCCTGGGACAACATAACCTGAAGTGTTTGCCCCAAATTGTAAGTACGTGGGACAGGTAATTCTGATGAATTTGTCCCACAATCTGAAAAGTCGAGTGGATTAGTCGGGTTTTCCCTTGACTAACGCCGAACCCATAGTAACTTTATTCCGAGAAGATTCCTAGGGTTTAGTACACCTATGAGTACACCATATACAGAGAGGGACAGCATGAGCTCAAATCCGCTGCTTTCCATCGAAGGTCTGACCGCCTCCGTGGACGAGAAGACCATCCTCCACAACGTCAACCTCAACGTCGCCGCCGGCGAGACCCACGTGCTGATGGGCCCCAACGGTGCCGGCAAGTCCACCCTCGGCCACCTGGTCATGGGCGACCCCGTCTACACCGTCAACGACGGCCGCATCGTCTTTGACGGCCAGGACATCACCGAGCTCACCACCGACAAGCGCTCGCGTGCCGGCCTGTTCCTGAGCTTCCAGGCCCCGGTCGAGATTCCGGGCGTGCCGCTGTCGAGCTTTTTGCGCGCCAGCATCGCCGGCCGCCCCGGTCTGGAGATGAAGGGCAAGGAGTTCCGTCGTCGCGTAAAGGAGCTCGCAGCCGAGCTCAACATGGATACCGCTTATCTCAACCGCGAGCTGGGCGTGGGTTTCTCGGGCGGCGAGAAGAAGAAGGTCGAGATGCTCCAGCTCCTGCTGCTGCAGCCCAAGCTCGCTATCCTCGACGAGACCGACTCGGGCCTGGACGTCGACGCGCTTTCCACCGTCAGCCACGGCATGGACGCCTACCGCAAGAGCTGCGACGGCTCCATGCTCATCATCACGCACAACACGCGCATCCTGGAGCACCTGGATGTCGACCGCGTCCACGTTATGGTCAAGGGCCACATCGTGCGCGAGGACGACGCCTCGCTCATCCCCTGGATCGACAAGAACGGCTTTGAGACCTTTGAGCGCGAGGCCGCCGAGCAGCGCGCCCAGGCCGAGGCCGCCGCTGCCGAGCAGCAGGCGTAAAGGGGCGACGCAATGACCAAGAACCGCACCGAGGTCGCGGACATCGACCGCAGCCTCTACGATTTCACCTATGGCGAGGAGGGTTTCGAGCGCCTCGACGCCGGCATCACGCCCGACATCGTGCGCGAGATCAGCGCCAAGAAGGACGAGCCGCAGTGGATGCTCGACCTGCGCCTCAAGTCCCTCGAGATCTTTAACCGCTTCCCCGATCCGACGTGGGGCCCTTCCATCGAGGGCCTGGACATGGACAACATCGTCACCTACGTCAAGCCCAACACCGACCAAAAGCACGACTGGGAGTCGGTGCCCGACGACATCAAGAACACCTTTGAGCGCCTGGGCATTCCCGAGGCCGAGCGCAGCTACCTGGCAGGCGTCGGCGCGCAGTACGACTCCGAGCTCGTCTACCACAACATGCAGGACACGGCATCCAAGATGGGCATCGTCTACTCCGGCATCGAGGAGGCCCTGCACGATCCGCAGTGGGAGCCGCTCATCCACGAGAAGTTTATGACGCTCATCCCGCCCACCGACCACAAGTTTGCGGCCCTGCACGGCGCCGTGTGGTCGGGCGGCTCGTTTGTCTACGTGCCCAAGGGCACCAAGCTCGACTTCCCGCTGCAGAGCTACTTCCGCCTCAACGCCAAGGGTGCCGGCCAGTTTGAGCACACGCTCATCATCGTCGAGGACGACGCCGACCTGCACTTTATCGAAGGTTGCTCCGCGCCCAAGTACAACGTGGCCAACCTCCACGCCGGCGCAGTGGAGCTCTTTGTGGGCAAGCGTGCGCACCTGCGCTACTCGACCATCGAGAACTGGTCCAAGAACATGTACAACCTCAACACCAAGCGTGCGCGCGTGGACGAGGACGGCGACATCGAGTGGATCAGCGGCTCCTTCGGCAGCCACGTGGGCTACCTCTACCCCATGAGCGTACTCAACGGCCGCCGCGCCCGCTCGAGCTTTACCGGCATCACCTTTGCCGGCGCCGGCCAGAACCTCGACACTGGCTGCAAGGTCGTGCTCAACGCGCCCGAGACCTCGGCGACCGTCGAGACCAAGGGCATCTCCAAGAGCGGTGGCATCCAGACGTTCCGCAGCTCCATCGTTGCCACGCCCAAGGCTGAGGGCTCCAAGGCAACCGTGAGCTGCCAGTCGCTCATGCTCGACGACCAGAGCCGCTCCGATACCATCCCCGCCATGGACATCCGCGCCAAGAACGTCGACATCGGCCACGAGGCCACCATCGGCCGCATCGGCGACGACAAGGTGTTCTACCTGATGAGCCGCGGTATCTCGGAGGAAGAGGCCCGCACCATGATCGTCAACGGCTTTGCCAACCCGGTCTCCAAGGAGCTGCCGCTGGAGTACGCCGTCGAGATGAACAACCTGATCAAGCTCGAGATGGAAGGAGCGATCGGATAATGAAACAGACCACGAACACCGCTGCTGCCACCCTTGAGCAAGTCAATGCGATGCCCGCAGCAACTTGGGGCTGGCTCAAGATGAACCAGACCAAGCTCGAGCTTTCGGACGAACTTGCCGCCGCTCCCGCCGAGGTCGTAGAGGTCGAGGGCCTGGACGAGCAGTTCCTCGGCGCGGACGACGCGTTCGATACCGCCACGGAAGCCATGGCCGAGCGCTTCCCCGAGCGCCGCGCCTCCGCCCCCGGTGATGCCGCCGACCGCGCCCGCATCACGCCCGAGACCGAGCTCGACGTGCCCGCCACCTCCGTCTACCAGGCAGGCGCCATCAAGCTCGAGGAGGAGCTCTCCCCCGCCGAGGCCTTCGAGACCGGCATGGGCGAGGCCGCCTACGCCTATCTGGCAGACCACGCCACCAAGCGTATCGTCATCGATGTACCCGCTTACCAGAACGCCACGGCCACTGTGCGCGTAAGCGGCGTCGACGCTGCCGCCGCGATTGCCACCATCGACGTCGTTGCCCGTCCGCAGGCAACGCTCGATCTGAAGATTGCCCTGGACTCCCCCGTTACCGGCGAGGGTGTCGTTGGCTCCGTGCTGCGCGTCTGCGCTCACGAGTACGCCACCGTCAACGTAACCTGCACGCAGACGCTCGACGACAGCTGGATCGCACTCGACGACACCGGCCTGTTCCTGGACGAGGGCGCGCGCGTCAACGTGCAGCACACTGTCCTGGGCGCCGGTGCCAGCGCTACCGGCCTTGCCGGCGACCTGCTGGGCGACACCGCCAAGGTGACGATCGATACCGACTACCTGGGCGCCCGCGAGCAGGTGCGCGACTTTAACTACGAGCTGCGCCATCGCGGCCGCAAGACCGAGTGCGAGATCGACGCCAACGGCGTGCTGACTGGCACATCCAAGAAGGTCTACCGCGGCACCATCGACCTCGTGCACGGCTGCAAGGGCGCAACCGGAACCGAGCGCGAGACCGTGCTGCTCGCCAATAAGGGCGTCGACAACAAGACCGTCCCCGTTATCCTGTGCGACGAAGACGATGTCGCCGGCAACCACGGCGCCACCATCGGCCATGTCCGCGACGAGCAGCTGTTCTACCTCGCCTGCCGCGGCCTCGACCAAAACGCCGCCGAGGACCTGTTCATCCGCGCCAAGTTGGAGGACGCCGCACTTTCCGCCGCTGACGAGCGCACCCGCGCCGCCGTCGTCCGCCTGGGCAACAACCTGATCGATAACTTTGAAGAGGAGCTCGCATGATCGACACCGAGCACGTTAAATGCGATACCTGCACCGCCCCCGAGCCCATGGAGCTCGACGCCAGCGATGAGGCTTCGCGCGGTTGGCCTACCGTGGACATCGAGACCAACCCCTACAAGGCGCAGTTCCCGCTGTTCCAGCAGCACCCCGAGATCGCCTTCCTCGATAGCGCCGCCACCGCGCAGCGCCCCGCCTGCGTGCTCGACGCCGAGCGCGACTTCTACCAGCGCATGAACGCCAACCCGCTGCGTGGCCTGTACTCGCTGTCCGTCGAGGCCACCGACGCCATCGCCAAGGTTCGCCAGCAGATCGCCGATGTCATCGGCGCCGCCCAGGCCAACGAGGTTGTCTTCACCCGTAATACGAGCGAGTCGCTTAACCTGGTCGCCAAGAGCTTCGCGCCCACGGTGCTCGAGCCCGGCGACGAAGTCGTCATCACCATTATGGAGCATCACTCCAACCTGATCCCGTGGCAGCAGGTCTGCCGCGAGACCGGCGCCAAGCTCGTCTACCTCTACCCCACCAAGACCGGTCAGCTCACCACCGAGGAAGTACTTTCCAAGGTGGGTCCCAAGACCAAGATCTTGGCCGTGGGTCAAGTCTCCAACGTGCTGGGCGTCGAGAACCCGGTCAAGAACCTCGGCAAGCTCGTACACAAGTACGGCGGCTACCTGGTCGTCGACGGCGCACAGTCACTGCCGCACATGCCGGTTAACGTAGCCGACCTGGGCGCCGACTTCTTTGCCTTTAGCGCGCACAAGGCCATGGGCCCCATGGGCATCGGCGTGCTGTGGGGCAAGATGGACCTGCTCAACGCCATGCCGCCCATGCTGACCGGCGGCGAGATGATCGATTCGGTCACCGAGCAGGACGCCGTCTGGGCGCCCGTCCCCGAGAAGTTCGAGGCCGGCACGCAGGACGCAGCCGGCATCTTCGCCACAGGTGCGGCCCTCGACTACCTGGTCAACACCGTAGGTTACGAGAACATCCAGGCCCGCGAGCAGGCACTCGTCCACTACCTGATGGGCGAACTCATGCAGCTCGACTTTGTCCAGATCATCGGTTCCATCTATTGGGACAACCACCACGGTGTCGTGAGCTTCAACGTCAAGGGCATCCACCCGCACGACGTCGCGAGCATCATGGACATGGATGGTGTGTGCATCCGCGCCGGCCACCATTGCGCGCAGCCGCTGCTCACCTGGCTGGGCGTCGAGAACCTTGCCTGCTGCCGTGCCAGCGTGGCCTTCTACAACGACAAGGCAGATATCGATAAGTTCATCGCCGGTCTGCATCACGTTTGGAGCACGTTCAATGGGTAATCTGTACACCTCCACCACGTTTATGGAGCACAACTCGCACCCCGACTACAAGTACGAGATGGATGCTCCCACGCTCGAGCACGACGGCATCAACCCCAGCTGCGGAGACGAGCTCACCTTGCAGCTTCGTGTCGAGAACGATGTGATCGAGGAGGCCTCGTTTACCGGTCATGGCTGCGCCATCAGCCAGGCCAGCGCCGACATCATGGCCGACCTCATCACCGGTGAGACCGTCGAAGAGGCACGTCGCTTGGCAGGACTCTTCCTTGCCATGATCCGTGGCGAGCAGCTCTCCGAGGAGGACCTGGAAGACCTGGACGAGGCCGCTCAGCTCCAGGATATCTCGCACATGCCCGCCCGCGTCAAATGCGCCGAGCTCGCTTGGCGCACCCTCGACGGCATGCTCACGGGACAAAATAATCAGTAGTATTTGTCCCAAATCTTAAGAATTTTGTTGGCCGAATCGCTTGACATGAGCGGTTCGGCCATTCTCTATTCCGAGCCCTCGGCCTGTGCCTTCACCCGCGCATAAGCGCGCACGATACGCGAGACGGTGCTTTTGCTGATCCCTGTATACCGCTCAATCTCGCGCACCGTATAGCCGCCATCGTGCAAGGCAAAAATGATCCCGTCTCGCCGCGAAGGCGCCACGGTCTTAAGCTCGTTGAGCGCAACGCCCAGGCGCTTCGCCAGCTTGTCGGCAAACGCATGCCGCTCCCATTCCGTCTCGTCCATATCGTGAATCACGGGGTCGAACCCGTCGGGCATCTCCAACGAGTAGGCGATGAAGCCCTCGGTAGAACCAAAGAGCTCGAGCACCGTGGACGGATCCGAAAAGCCCATCGTCGCATCACCATCAAACGCACGCAGATATTCGGCAAAGCTACTCCACGAATAGCGTTCGACCAGAGCGATGCCAGCCTCCTGCGGATGAGCGTGCACATTGCGAATCGCCGCCATCAGATGCCGATCGGTATCGAGCGAGCGACGCTCAAAACGATTCTGAAACAAATGCCCGGAACGCCCCGTGCGCTTATTGAAACGACGTGCATAAGTAAGGAGCAGCCGCTGCATCGCCGCGCTCATCGCGTCCTCATAATCCGCGAGCACCAGGTGCACATGGTTGTTCATAAGGCACCACGCCACCACCGTCACGCCGGCATCGCGGCAGTAGTCGCGCATCAGCTCCAAAAACTCCCACCGGTCTTCATCGCCCTCAAAGATGAGCTGCTTGCCCGTACCGCGGGCACAGACATGGTAAAAGCCGGTAACCGTTCTCCAAACGCGCTGCATGGCGCTCCCTTCGCCGGGATCTGCTTGCCATCCAATACAGCACGATTGAAGCGCGCCATCAAAACATTCACGCAAAACGATGCACTCGTACGGCCAAAGGCAGTAAACAGACGGCGAACGGCACCGTTGCAACAGGTCAACCACCGTAACGTTTCCTAAAGCTAACCAAAAGCTTGCCCAAGACTGACCCCCTCTGCCGGAGTTCGCGACCACAGAACATCGAGTTAAACCGTTTCAATTAAAAGTTCCGCGCTTCTCGCTACGAAAACTGTGCCGTTCGCCGAATATTCCGTGCATTTCGCGGTATGATAGGGGCTGCATGTCATGTCCCTTTCGAAGGGTCGCCCGGCAATCGCCAGCCACGACCCCCAGACGGGACGCCAACACGATAGAGAGGAGAGGCATGCAGTACTCACAGGAAGTGGAGAACATGTGCCCCGTTGCCAAGGGTGCATACCACGGCCCCGCACCCATCCCCGAGGAGGGCAAGTGGGTCCAGGCTAAGGAGATTTCCGACATCTCCGGTCTTACGCACGGTGTGGGTTGGTGCGCACCTCAGCAGGGCGCCTGCAAGCTCACGCTGAACGTCAAGGACGGCATCATCGAGGAGGCCCTCGTTGAGACCATCGGCTGCTCGGGCATGACCCACTCTGCCGCCATGGCTTCCGAGATCCTTCCCGGTAAGACCATCCTCGAGGCCCTCAACACCGACCTCGTCTGCGACGCCATCAACGTCGCTATGCGCGAGATCTTCCTGCAGATCGTTTACGGCCGCAGCCAGACCGCGTTCTCCGAGGGCGGCCTGCCCGTGGGCGCCTCCCTCGACGACCTCGGCAAGGGCCTTCGCTCTCAGGTCGGCACCATGTTCGGCACCAAGGCCAAGGGTGCTCGTTACCTCGAGCTCGCTCAGGGCTACGTCACCCGCATGGCTCTCAACGACAAGAACGAGATCATCGCGTTCGAGTTCCTGAACCTCGGCAAGTTCACCGACGCCGTCAAGGCCGGCAAGACCCCCGAGGAGGCCATCGCTGGCGCTATGGGCCACTATGGTCAGTGGGAGAACGCTGCCAAGTACATCGACCCGCGCACCGACGAGGAGACTCACTCCGTCGCCAGCGTGTTCCCGGTTCACGAGTAGAAAGGGAGGGAAATAACTATGACTGTTACGTTCGAAGGTTACGAGCGCCGCGCTGACAAGATCAACAAGTGCCTCGCCGACAACGGCATCGCCTCCCTCGAGGAAGCTCTGCAGATCTGCACCGACAAGGGCTTCAACCCGCGTGAGATCGTCAACAACACCCAGTCCATCGCCTTCCAGAACGCCGAGTGGGCCTACACCCTCGGTTGCGCTCTCGCTGTCAAGCGTGGTGCCAAGTCCGCTTC
This sequence comes from uncultured Collinsella sp., assembly GCA_934646965.1. Taxonomy (GTDB): domain Bacteria; phylum Actinomycetota; class Coriobacteriia; order Coriobacteriales; family Coriobacteriaceae; genus Collinsella. The sequence continues at coordinate 28,730 of CAKUEZ010000007.1, forward strand.
TGAGGCTGCCGCCATCATCGGCGAGGGCATCCAGGCCTTCACCGTTCCCGGCTCCGTCGCCGAGGACCGCAAGGTCGGTCTGGGCCACGGCAACCTGGGCGCTATGCTGCTCTCCGACGACACCGAGTGCTTCGCCTTCCTGGCTGGCCACGAGTCCTTCGCTGCCGCTGAGGGCGCTATCGGCCTGGCTCTGAACGCCAACAAGGCTCGCAAGAAGCCGCTGCGCGTTATCCTCAACGGTCTGGGCAAGGACGCCGCCCAGATCATCGCCCGCATCAACGGCTTCACCTATGTGAAGACCCAGTTCGACTACTACACGGGCGAGCTCAAGGTCGTCGAGACCATCCCCTACTCCGATGGTCCCCGCGCTGCCGTTAACTGCTACGGTTCCGACGACGTCCGCGAGGGCGTTGCCATCATGTGGCACGAGAACGTCGACATCTCGATCACCGGTAACTCCACCAACCCCACGCGCTTCCAGCACCCCGTCGCTGGCACCTACAAGAAGGAGCGCATCGAGGCTGGCAAGAAGTACTTCTCTGTCGCTTCTGGTGGCGGCACTGGCCGTACCCTGCACCCGGACAACATGGGCGCCGGCCCTGCCTCTTACGGCATGACCGACACCATGGGCCGCATGCACTCCGACGCCCAGTTCGCCGGTTCTTCCTCCGTGCCTGCGCACGTCGACATGATGGGTCTCATCGGCATGGGCAACAACCCCATGGTCGGTGCCACCGTCGCCTGCGCTGTCGCCGTCGAGGAGGCCCTCAAGGCCTAATCGCGCCCGCGCGATGCTCATATAGTTGAGCTTACGAGCCGCTACCTTTCGAGGTGGCGGCTCTTTTTGTTACCCCTCTGGCAGTTGCGGTGAAATAGTTCCTAGATAGCCGCCCTATCCTTCCAAACAGGAACTATTCCACCGCAACTTCCAAGCGGCCCTCCCCGGTATATCAGTTGCGGTGATATATGGACTGAATGACGCTTTTTCAGGCCAAAACAGTCCCTATTTCACCGCAACTCATTGAAGGAATGAGGTGGATCGATCGGATACCCTTGACGCCCACCTGCCATATTTGCCCTTTACCGAATTCCGGTGCCTTTGCGACGGCATTGTCGATCACCCGTGCGACAATGCGCCGGACGAGAAAGGAATCCGATGGAATCGACTGATGTACTGGTAATTGGATCTGGCATTGCGGGCCTCTGTGCCGCCATCGAAGCGGCGAGCGCGGGCGCGACCGTCACTGTGGCAAGCGCCGGCAAGACCATGAGCGGATCGAGCTTCTTCCCGGGTACCTGGGGCCTGGGGCTTATCGGGCCCGTCGACGAAGCCGACGAGCAGGACCTCATCGACACCATCCAGGCCGTCGGTGGTGGTGTCACCGACCCCGAGCTCGTCCAGACGTTTGTCCACGGCATTCCTCAAGCGATCCAGTGGCTCGAACAGGATCTGAGTGTTGAGCTTCAGCGTCCGCAAAGCGCCGAGAGCGCCCAGCAAAAGCAATTTATCCCCTGCTTTGACCACAAGACGCGCATGTGGCGCGGCCTCACCCGCAAGCCCCTTGAGGACGCTCTGACGGCCCAAATCGAGTCTCTCGGCATTCGCCTGCTCCCCCGCCACGAGCTTATCGACCTTGTTGAAGATGCGAACGGAAAGATTGTCGGCGCCGTTCTCTACGATCGCGCAAACGAGCATTTCGTGCCTGTGACAGCTAAGGCCACCATCATCGCCGCGGGTGGCACGGGCGGCCTGTTTGAGCGCAGCCTTACGTCGGCCGACGTGCTCAGCTCCTCGCAGGCCATCGCCCAAGCACATGGCGCATCCCTTACTAATATAGAGTTCATGCAGATGATGCCCGGCTTCATCGAGCCCAAGCGCAACCTGGTCTTTAACGAGAAGACCTGGCGCTACGTCAAGTTCGATCAGCCGGTCGATATCGCTGATGACGAGCTAGAGGATCTGCTCGATCAGCGCTCCGGATATGGCCCCTTCACGTCGCGCCTGGATTCACGTGCTATCGATCTCGTCATCGACCAGGCGGGCGCCGAAGGCCTGGCGCTCCACTACGACTTCCCCCGCGAGGACGTCCCCGAGTTTGTACAGACCTTTGCCACCTGGCTGCAAGACGAGCACGGCATCGCGCCGACCGACGAAATGCGCGTGGCGATGTACGCCCACGCCGCCAACGGCGGTATCGAGATCGATAAAACTGCTTTTACGGGTGTTGAGGGACTCTACGCTTGCGGTGAGGCGACAGGAGGCATGCATGGCGCCGATCGCATTGGCGGCCTATCGAGCGCCAACGGCATCGTCTTTGGGCGCATTGCGGGCGCATCGGCGGCTCAGGCGGCACTAGACGCCCCTCAGACGCTCTTGAAGACGGATATCACTCTCCCCCAGCGCGGCCTCGCCAAGGCAGATGCAGAACGTCTCACTCGCAGCCTCAAGCACACGATGAGTACCTATTGCATGATTAACCGCACCGAGGCTGGCCTATCAGAGGCGCTACAAGAGCTTGAGGGCTTGAAGACGGAGGCAACGACCTTGAGCATGCAGAACGCCCAGGACGGCGAAATCGCAGCCCTCGCCCGCTTGGAATCGCAGATTCACCTGGCACAGGAAATGGTCAAAGCCATGCGAAACCGAACCGAAAGCCCCGGATCGCACTATCGAGCGGACTAATCTGAGCACTCATCTAAAGCAGAAAACAACTTATCGATATTAATGGGCCCAGCGGCGCACTTTTGCACCATCGAAATAGTGCCAGAAAAGAAACGCCATCATATCCGTGATATAGACCCTTTTATGTCCTCGCGGTCGCGTATCCTCTTTAGGCATGTAGTTACAACATGATGAAGGCGAATAACGCGTAGCCCACCGACCAGAGAGGAAGAGATATGGAAGACCCCATTCAGGCCGAGATCATTCTGTACCAGTCCGAGGGGGCAAACGTGCCGGTCCAGGTCTACTACAAGGATGAGACCCTTTGGGTCTCGCAGGCGGCGATGGCCGATCTGTTCGATGTCTCTGTTTCGACGATTTCCGAACATCTCATTAACATTTTCGCCAGCGGGGAACTACAAAAGGCCAGCTCAACTAGTTTTTCCGGTTTTTCCGGAAAAACCTCTTCCAAAGGTGGCAGACCGAAAACTTACTACAACCTCGATGCGGTAATCGCTGTCGGGTACCGAGTGAACTCGATGCGCGCAACCCGATTCCGCCAATGGGCCACGGCGACCCTCAAGGAGTACATCACCAAGGGCTTCGTCCTCAACGACGACATGCTCAAGAACGGCCGGCCCTTCGGCAAGGACTACTTCGACGAGTTGCTCGCCCGCATCCGCGACATCCGCGCGAGCGAGCGCCGCGTGTGGCTCAAGATCACCGACATCTTCCAAGAGTGCAGCTTCGACTACGACAGGGACTCGACCATGGCCAAGAACTTCTACGCCGCGGTCCAGAACAAGATGCACTACGCTGTCACCGGGCATACCGCGGCAGAAATCGTCCAGGGGCGCTCCGACCCCTCCAAGCCCAACATGGGACTCACGTCGTGGAAGGAAGGCCCCGAGGGCCGCATCCACTCCTCGGACGTCACCGTGGCCAAGAACTACCTGTCCGAGGACGAGATCAGGCAGCTGAACCGCCTCGTCACGATGCTGCTCGACACGCTTGAGGACAGGGCCGAGCGGCACGTCCTGACGAGTATGGAGGATTGCGAGCGCCTGCTTGACGGCTTCCTGACGTTTAGTGGGCGTGAGGTGCTCAAGGGTCTCGGCAACCGCAACAAGAAGACGGCGGACAAGATCGCCAGGGAGCGCTTCCACGAGTTCCAGAAGCTCCAGGACAAGACCTACGAGAACGATTTCGAGCGCATGGCGAAGCGCCTGAACGGCAAGGCGTGACGGGCGCAGGGGCGCACCAAAACGCCAGTTGTTTCCTATTTTGCTGACCCCAGCAAAATGGGGCGACAGCTTGACCGCGCCGACGGCAAACGGTAATTTGGACAGCGGTATTGACGCGGGGACCCCACGGGGCCCGCGTCCAGAAGAAAGGCGGCTGTCCCAAGGGACAACCGCTTTTCTTCGTTTAGGAGCACAAATGGGAGCAAAACCATTTCTGACCATTCAGGAGCAGGTCGACCTGCTCCATGACTGCTACTAAAAGAAGAAACCCCGTGTGACGATCTTGGAGGATCCGCACAGTCAAGTAAGGTCCGCGGAGGCACGGGACAGCAATAAGGCGGTTGTCCGAGTGGATGGTCGCCTTATCTATTGAATTTCAGCGCAAAAGTTAGCATAATGCTAACTACAAAAAGGAGCGAAATGGGGAGAACCAAGTACAGACCAACCTATGAGCTCAACGAAGCGAAGCGATTCGCACGGGCCGGAAAACTCAAGCTGAGCGGACGTGCGTCGAGGTTCCTTCGAGAGCACTACGGCACCGTGAGCGACACCGCCATTGAGGTTCTCGAGATGATCGAGCCTAGACATTTCGACAAATCGGTCGAGCTCGACTATCGCCCCGGAACATGGGCCGACGTCTATCGAGGGGCGGTTTATGACGAGGTCGAATGGTATGTGAAGTTTTTTATCGAAAACGAAAGCCCGACCTTAGAAGTTTGGTCAATGAACTGGGATGGGGCAGTTCACTAGGAGGAAAACATGAAATGCGTTGAATGTGGCCATGAGCTTAGGCTCACCAGGGAGCCTTTAACGGAGACATACCGCGGAGAGACGTTCACGATCGAGGGAATCGAACGCCTCGCATGCGATGGATGCGGAGAATATGAGATTGATGCCGCGGAGGCAGACAAGCTCTCGGAAGCGATAACTAAAGCTTACGCCAGGGCGCACGGCCTGCTAGCACCGGCGGAAATCAAGGAAATCAGAAAAGCGCTCAAGATGACGCAGGCGCAATTTGAGAAGCTGCTGGGGGTAGCGAAGCCGACCGTATCCCGCTGGGAAAACGGCGCCTCGCAACCGACGGCGACGGCGTGCCAACTCATGCGCGTCGTAAGGGACTACCCCTTGGTCCTTCCGTCTCTCGGAGTCCACGTGGACGGAACCGGGACTGGAGTCAAGGGCAACGCCTTCTCGGTGATCCACGGCGGAAAACCGGCTTGGAGCGCCAACCCGCAGGCGAAGGCAGATGAGAGCACCTTTAGGATGAGGATGTAGAAATGACGAACATGATCAAGCAGTCAATCGACATTACCCCGCTCAGATGCGTCGGAAGGAAAGTCGACAGCGTTTCCTACATCGGCGGCACGGTGCCGGAAAACGGCAGGGCCGTCTCCGAGGGGGCCTTTAGCCTCGCCAACAGCATCGTCGGGCAAGCCGAGGGCGACGACGGGGCGCTCCACAAGCAACTCGCCATGACGCTCAAGCTGGAGCCGCAAGACGACACCGACGGATACTACAGGATGGACCTCTCCGTATCGGGGCTTTACTCGGCCGAGGGAATAGCCGACGAGAACATGTTCAACGCGCTCGTTCTCTCAGTCGGCGCAAGCGACCTCTATGCATACGCGAAAGGAATCGCCGAGACCCTCACATCTGGCGGCGTCCGCGGGGACCTGACGCTCCCCATCCTCACGTTTGAGTTCGACAGCGAGAGCTCGGCCTCGTAGCGACATCCAGCGCGCTCGCGAGGCTCTTCGGGGCCTAGGCATCAAAAACCCCGTGCGGCAATCTTGGCGGATCCGCACGGGGCATATGCCCTCCGGCAAAAGGGAAAGGCAGGACCATTATATGGCAACCAACGATACTTCTAGGTCAAAACTCGGCTCCAAGCGCGAGGTCGCGCCCGGCAAGTGGGTGATCCGCGTGCAGGCGGGCTTCCGCGCGGACGGTCACGTGCGGCGCGTGTCGCGCACCGTGTACGGCACCGAGACCGAGGCCGATATCGCCATCGCCCAGCTCGCACAGGAGCTGGGCGTGTCCCAGGCGGCGCACGCGGGCGTAACGCTCGACATGTACTACTGGGGGAGTTTTCCGCGACTCCCCCAGCAACCGCGGCAAGCCGCGCTCCAAGGCGAGCCTGCGCGAATACGACGGCCAGATGGACAACTACATCTCCCCCGTCCTGGGGAGCATCGACATCTCCGAGATAACCCACGACATGATGCGCAGCTGCATCGAGCGCTCGGGCGCGCCGGCCAAGACCAAGACCACGCTTCGCGCCGTCATGCGCCGCGCCTTCGATGACGGCTGGGTGACGGTGGAGCCCTTCCGCCGGCGCGTCATCGCGCCCAAGGCCAAGCAGGCGCCCGTGGAGCCGTGGAGCATACCCGAGGCCGCCGAGGCGCTGCGCAGGCTCGCCGCCAGCGACGACCGCGCCGATCTGGTCATGAACGCCTACCTCATCCTGGGCCTGAGCGGCCTGCGCAAGGAAGAGGCGCTGGCCGTGCGCCCGTGCGACCTCAAGGTCACCACGACCTACGACTTCGCAACGGGCCAGCCGACGGTCTCGGAGTACATCGAGGTCTGCCGCGCGTACACGGACGAGGATGGCGTGAAGGAGACCAAGAACGCCCATTCCGTGCGCACCGTGCCGGTTTTAATGGCGGGCCGCGAGCGCCTGCACCAGATCATGGACAAGCTGCGCCCATCCATAACCGTCGAGGGCGGCACTTCGGTTACGGAGCAGGTGCGGGAGTGGAGCGGCCAGCGCATCGTGAACATGCGCGGAGATAACCTCGTGCGCGCCTGGCGGCGCATGTGCGCACGCCATGACCTGCGGTATATCCCGCCCAAGGCCCTGCGCCACACCTCCGAGACCATCATGGCGGCGACCGAGGTGGACCCGCTGAGCATCATGGATCTGCACGGTCATACGGACCTGGGGACAGATTACCGCCATTACATCAAACCGGGTCTGGCGGAGCGCGAGAAGGCCGCCAGGCAGGTCGGCCGCGCCCTGCAGATCGTCGAGGGCGGCAGCGCTGACGGCGGTTTTAATGGCACCGGCCTGGATGCTGAGACGCTCTAAAACGGCAATCCCGAGGTCCACTACCTGCTAAATGCATAAAACGCCCCCTGCCGCGCATAAACGGCAGGGGGCGTAAAACGCGAACGGTAACGGACGGATATGATTTGAGGTCTAGGCAAATAAAAAAGGTCAGCGCCGAAGCGCTGACCTGCATGTTCTTTGGTGGGCCGTCAGGGGGTCGAACCCTGGACCTTGGGATTAAGAGTCCCCTGCTCTACCAACTGAGCTAACGACCCAAAGCTAAAGTCCGTTGTGGCGGACTTTAGAGGAGATATCGTGTGGTGGGCCGTCAGGGGTTCGAACCCTGGACCTTGGGATTAAGAGTCCCCTGCTCTACCAACTGAGCTAACGACCCGATATCAACACGAAGCAAGAACTGGGGTGGGTAAAGGGACTCGAACCCTCGACCTACGGGACCACAACCCGTCGCTCTAGCCAACTGAGCTACACCCACCGTGTCCTGTGCGCTTCGCGCTCGACTATTATTGCAAGGAACGCCACGCGATGCAAGCCCCAATTTTCAAGAATTTTGAAAAGAGTTTTTCGGATCCATTTCAAGCATTTCCCACCGGTTTCATAGGAGTAAACTTGCCCCACCCCGATGTTCGAAAGGACAAGCATGAAAGAACTCTCCAATCGCACGGCAACGTTTACCGATTCGGTCATTCGTCGCATGACGCGTATCTCCAATAAGTACGGCGCCGTCAACCTCTCGCAGGGCTTCCCCGACTTTGATCCCCCGGCGCAGCTGCTCAATAGCCTCAGTACCATTGCCACCGACCCCAAGCCGCTCTATCACCAGTACTCCATCACCTGGGGCTCCCAGGCCATGCGCGAGGCACTTGCCGCCAAGCAGGAGCACTTTATGGGCATGCCGATCAACCCCAACGAAAACATCGTGGTCACTTGCGGCTCCACCGAGGCCATGATGGCCGCCATGATGACGGTCACGAACCCCGGCGACAAGGTCGTCATCTTCTCGCCGTTCTATGAGAACTACGGCGCCGACACGATCCTTTCGGGTGCCGAGCCCATCTATGTGCCGCTCAACCCGCCCACATTCGACTTTGACCGTGAGGTACTCGAGGCGGCCTTCCGCGACAACGATCCCAAGGCCATCGTCCTGTGCAACCCGTCCAACCCCTGCGGCAAGGTCTTCACGCGCGAGGAACTCACCTTTATCGCCGACCTGTGCAAGAAGTACGACACCTACTGCATCACCGACGAGGTCTACGAGCACATCGTCTATGCGCCCCACGAGCATGTCTATATGGCCACGCTGCCCGGCATGTTCGAGCGCACCATCAGCTGCAGCTCGCTGTCCAAGACCTACTCCATCACCGGCTGGCGCCTAGGCTACACCATCGCCCCGGCCGAGATTACCGAGCGTATCAAGAAGGTCCACGACTTCCTCACCGTGGGCGCCGCCGCTCCCCTGCAGGAGGCTGTCGTCACCGCCCTCAACTTCGACGATAGCTATTACCAGGAGGTCCTCGACCTCTACACCGCCAAGCGCGACATGTTCTGCCAGGGTCTCGATAGCATTGGCCTTAAGCACAACGTGCCGCAGGGCGCTTACTACGTGATGATGGACATCTCGGAGTTTGGCTACGACAGCGACCTCGACTTCTGCGAGGACCTGGCCTCCAAGGTGGGCGTAGGCGCCGTGCCTGGCTCGAGCTTCTTCCGCGAGCCCGTCAACCATCTGATCCGCTTCCACTTTGCCAAGCGCGACGAAACGCTCAACGCCGCGCTGGAGAGCCTCAAGTCCCTGCATGAAAAAATCAAACCGCGCGGGTAAGGACGGCCCAGCAACTAAAGGCACCAGAGAAACCTCGCGAACCCGTTGGGCTGCGAGGTTCCTTTTTATAGCGACCTCATTCATATTTTATAGCGCTATACTTTAGAGAACAAACAACTCGTCCAGGAGAGAGGGATACTACGGCAGAGCAGCAGCTTATCGGAGCGCTCGAGGCCGGCGGCACCAAGATGGTGTGCGCCACGGGTTATGCGGACGGTACGGTCCTGGAACGCGAGCAAATCGCGACCACGACCCCGCAGGAGACCGTAGAGGCCGTCAACGCATGGTTTGCAGACAAGGGCATCGCCGCCCTGGGCATCGGCGCCTTTGGCCCCACCGCGGTCAACCCCGCCTCGCCCCAATACGGCAAGATCCTGGAGACGCCCAAGACGGCATGGCGCTACTTTGACCTGCTGGGCACCATCCAAAACGAGCTGAACATCCCCTGCGGCTACGATACCGACGTAAACGTCGCTTGCCTGGGCGAGGTCACCTTTGGCTGCGCTCAGGGCCTTACCGACGTGGTCTATCTAACCATCGGCACCGGCGTGGGCGCCGGCGTGCTCTCGGGCGGTCAGCTCGTCCACGGTATGATGCATCCCGAGGCCGGCCACATCCTGGTCACGCGCGACCCGCGTGACACCATCGGCGAGCACAGCGGCTGTCCCTTCCACGACAACTGCCTCGAGGGCCTCATCGCCGGCCCCGGCGTCAAAAAGCGCTGGGGTGGCAAGAGCGCCGGGGAGATGGCCGACGACCCGGAGGCCATGGACCTGCTCGCCGGCTATCTGGCACAGGCGCTCATGACCTACACGCTGTGCTATGCGCCGCAGAAGATCATCATCGGCGGCGGCGTTGCCGACCACACCCCCATCGTGCCGCTTGCCCGCAAAAAGTGCGCCGAGATGCTCAACGGCTATATCGTCACGCCCGAGGTCAACGACATCGATAGCTATATCGTCAACAACAGCCTCGAGGGCAAGCAGGGCATCATTGGCTGCCTGGCCCTGGGTGCCGCTGCGCTTTTGCAGTAGAGACGCGGCAAAGGGGCGCTACGGCGAGAGGCAAGCCCGACCCACGGGATGACGCCGCCACGCTCCGTATAAGCCCATCAAATATAAAAGGCCGCCTAGGACCAAGCAACGTGTCTTAGGCGGCCTTTTTGGCGCATATGAGCGATCGCAGAAGATATCGAAGCACAACGCCCGTCATCGCTCCGCAGCAATCGATCAACACATCGGTGATCATACCAGCGCGGCCGGGCACAAAGAGCTGAATCGTCTCGTCGATCGAGGGAATCAGCAGCAGAAACACCGCCGTGGGAAGCAGTACGTCAAAGGTGCGCCGACCCTCAATATCAAAGGCGTGCGTCGCCAGGATGCCGAGCACAAGGTACTCGGTAAAATGCGCACACTTGCGCACGACGAAGTTGGTCACCCACTCGTACGGAAGCCCCATACCGTGCAGAAAGCCACGAACGGCCTCCATGATTGACAGACTCAGCGAGCCGGACCCCGTGCCGGGAACCATCGAGTTGCCCCAGATAAGCAGCACCATAAGGCAGGCCGCGAGTGCCCACCTGCGATCGATTTTAGCCATGCAGACGCTATGCCTCCGCGCAGAGCGGCTCGAGGGTGGCGGTGCCGCCCTCGATAACGCTCAGGTACGCACGGCCCGTGCGCCTCACCGCTGCAGACTGAACGCGATTGATCTCTTCCTCGAGAATCTGGTTGACGCGCTCGTGGCGGCGGTTCTCCATAACGCCGGCGGCAATGGCCTCGGCACGCTCGATACCCTCGCGGGAGATGCGGGCGGTGTCCTCGGGGAACACGGCGCTGTGGCGACCGACATAAGCGGGAGCCGCGGGCGCGGGAGCAGGAGCGGCCACGAAGGCGGCGACGGGAGCGGGCTCGCTGATCTCGTCCAGAATTGCGGCTGCGGCTGCCCACATGCCCTCATGACCGGAGTAATCGGCCATGGGTACGTCCTGCTCGGAGGCAGCGCCGGCGGTCTCGTCGACTGCGACGGACTGGGCCGCAGAGACGGGGGCATCTGCCGGAGCAGCTACCACATACGGCATGTCGTTCGAGATCACCGGCTCGTCCAGGTCGTCGAGGTCGATGGCCGTGGCGGCGGCATCGGTGATGATAGGCATATTGGCAATATTGGTGTTATACGGCACGGCACCGGCAGCCTGCTGCTGGGCGGGAGCGCCCCAAAGCGAGCTTTCGGCAGCACGACGGGCGGCAATGGTCTCCTCGTCGACAGCCAGCGGCTCGTCGGCGTAGGGGTCGACCGCAGAAGCCGGGGTCACGGGCACGGCAGTGTCGTACGTAACGGTCTGAGCCGAAGCGTAGGCAGCACCAGGGGCCGCATAGCCGGTACCCGACGCGGCATTGTTGGCGGCGTTGGCCACGAGCGCCACAAAGGCGGCCGTACTGCCTGCAGGGGCAGCTTGCGAGCCCGAGACGGCGCGTGCGGCGGCAGCGATGTCATCGCGATTGTAGGAACCGGTCTGCCCGCCGTAGGTAAGCTCATCGATGGCGACCTGATAGACATCGCGCGAGCGCGCAGGGTCGCAGCTGACCGGCGAATCATCGTCGAGCATGCTGTCGATCATGGACCAGGCGTCGGCCTCGCTCATGGCATCTGCGGCGCGGGCGATGGTGGGTACACCGTCGTCCGCATGGCAGCGCTGGAAGGCACCGGTCAGGCCGGAGAAGACCGAGGAAGGCTGCGCGGCATTGGGCTGCGCGGCATTGGGCTGAGCGGCAGACGCGGCGGCCTGAGGGGCGGCATACTGCTGAGCCGGAATCGAGGCAGTCTTGAACTCGTTGCGGGTTCGGCCAAACTGTGCGGCGCCACCCATGGCGTCGGGCTCGAACAAGCGCTCGGCATGCTGAGCACGATATTCAGAAATGCCCAGCGAGGCGGCATAGATTCCCACGCCCGCCACGGCACCCACGGCAAACGGCACAGCGCCCGCGACGACCGTCTCGTTCACCGACGAAAACGGCAGCGTGGCAGCATACATCACCACGGGAGCGGCAAGGCCGATTCCGCAGGAAAGTCCAGCAAGGACTGCTCGTTGTGTTGCATCAGAAGAAGCCATGAGCTCTCC
>CAKUEZ010000008.1 GCA_934646965.1 uncultured Collinsella sp.
AAGAGAGGAATGTCCATGACCGCACCTGCATCCAAGCTGCTCCAGCCCATTACGGTTGGCCCCCTTGAGCTCAAGAACCGCATTATGTTCCCGCCGCTGACCACCGGCTACGAGGAGCGCGACGGCTCCATCGGCGAGCGCAGCCTGGCTTTTTACGAGCGCCTGGCCCGTGGCGGCGTGAGCTACATCGTCATCGGCGACGTCGCTCCCGTCATGACCGCGAGCCCCACGCCCAAGCTGGCGACCGACGCCCAGATCCCCACGTTTAAGGCGCTGGCCGACGCCGTCCACAAGCACGGCGCCAAGGTCGCGCTGCAGCTGTTCCACCCCGAGTACGACGTGCCCGGCGTCGGCCGCATGGTCATGGGTTCCATGGCCGCCGCCAAGGCCGCGCAGGAGGCCAAGGCCGCCGGCGACGAGGAGACCTTCGCCGCCAAGATGGCCGAGTCCAACGAGATCCGCAAGCAGGCATACGCCAAGCTGCACCACGACATGCAGCACTTTGTGAACGAGGCCAGCGTTGAGCAGCTCACCCAGATCAAGGAGGCTATCGCTGCCTCGGCCGCCCGCGCGCAGCAGGCTGGCATCGACGCCATCGAGGTCCACGGCGACCGTCTGGTGGGTTCGCTGTGCTCCGCGATCCTCAACCAGCGCACGGACGAGTACGGTGGCTCGTTCGAGAACCGCATCCGCTACGCGCTCGAGGTCGTCGCCGCCATTAAGGAAGCCGCACCGCAGCTGATGGTGGAGTACAAGCTCCCCGTGATCATGGAGAACCCCGACGGCACGCCGCGCGGCAAGGGCGGCCTGCTGCCCGACGAGGCCTGCGAGTTTGCCAAGCTGCTCGAGGGTGCGGGCATCGATATGATCCAGGTCGCGCAGGCAAACCACACCGGCAACATGGGCGACACCATTCCGCCCATGGGCGCCATGCCCTACAACTGGACGCTGCCCGTGGCCGAGCGCGTCAAGGCCCTGGTCTCCGTGCCGGTGGCAACCGTCGGCCGCGTGGTTTCGGTCGAGGCCGGCGAGAAGATCCTGGAGGACGGCTCGGCAGACATCGTCGCCTATGGTCGCTCGCTCATGTGTGACCCCGACATTGCGCTGAAGGCCGCGACCGGCGAGCCCATCCGCGAGTGTCTCAACTGCAACAAGGGCTGCGTCGACGCGATTCAAAACCGCAAGTACATCTCGTGCGTGCTCAATGCCGAGAACGGCGACGAGGCGACTATCGCCATTAAGCCGGGCGAGGGCGACAAGAAGATCGCCGTGGTGGGTGGCGGCATCGCCGGCCTGGAGGCCGCGCGCGTGGCGGCCAAGCGCGGCTACGACGTGACCGTCTACGAGGCGAGCAATCATCTGGGCGGCCAGATTGTGCTGGCGGCCGCGCCTCCGCGCAAGGACGAGATCATGCGCTCGGTCGAGTACTACGAGAAGATTCTGCCTGGCCTGGGCGTGAAGGTTGAGCTCAACCACGCTGCCACGGCAGAGGACCTCAACGCCGCCGACGCCGCGATTGTGGCCGTGGGCGCGCACGACGTGGTCATCCCCGTTCCGGGTGCCGACTTGGAGAAGGTCGTCTCGAGCTGGGACGTGCTGGCCGGCAAGGCGGAGCTTACGGGCCGCGTTGCCGTCATTGGCGGCGGCCTGGTGGGCACCGAGACTGCCGAGTACCTGCTGCAGCACGGCTGCGAGGTAGCGATCGTTGAGATGCTCGACAAGATTGCCGCGGGCGAGTCCGAAACCATTCTGCCGCTGATCATGAGCGACTTTGCCGAGCACAACGTGGAGCAGCACGTGAAGACCCGCCTGACCGCCATTACCGACGAGGGCGTGGAGGCCGTGCGCACCGCCGAGGACGGCGCCGAAGAGCCGGTGAAGATCGCCTGCGATTACGTGGTGATGGCCGTGGGTTCCAAGGCCAACGCGTTTGACCTGGACGGCGTGACGGTGCCCGTGACCTGCGTGGGCGACTGCTCGGGCGAGCGCACCGCCGACATCGCGAGCGCCATTCGCACGGCGTATCACGCGGCCAACGAGCTGTAGTTAACTTCGCGGCCAGGCGGGGCGGTGGCACGGATTCACCTCGCCCGGCTGCGTCCCAACATACATGAACCAACGACCGGGGCAGGGCTTGCAAGAGACGCAGGCCCTGCCCCAGTTTTTGGTGCAAGGGGGTCAGGTTTGTTTGCATCACGTTGGTGCGAAGTAACCTGACCTCCTTGCACCAAGGGCTTGACTATTAAGACATCATTAAGGCTTGCGATATGGAACAAACCGCAGGTCAATGCTATTCTTTTACCTTATCGTACGGTGTTGTATTCTGCCTGAATTCTCACCCTACGCGCAGCCGACTGAGCACGACCGAGCGGAAAGGATGGCACGCCCCAAGCAGGGTAAACGCAAGCGATGAGTGGCATGGACCGACATAGCGAGCCCCAGCAGCACAAGACGGCGGCCGAATACCGCCAAGCTGCCGACGAGCACGTGCGAACCCTCAAGGATTTCTGGAAGGATTTCCTGGTGAGTGGTCTGTTTGTGCTGACTGCCATCGTCGCCATCTTTGCATGCCTGGCCTGGTTTGCCGCGAACAATCGGGTGAGCGCCACGGGGAGCACGATTGGGGCGAAGGCGGATCGGTACATCATTACGACCGATGCGGGAACCAAGGGCGTGTACGATGCAGACACAGGTACAACCTTTAATATCGCCGACTCGATGGACGTAACCGGGTCTAGCAACTTTAACAACGAGACGGCTGGCTACCTGGCTCCCGGTGCCGGCGGCTCGATTACGTTCTACGTCCAGTGGCTGGATGACTCGCCCGAGGATCTCGATATCGACATCACGCGCAGTGTCATTGCAACTACGACCGCTCCAAATGCGAGCGCCGAGGAAATTAAAAACCTGCTGACCGGCCATATCCTGTTTTTTAAGAACAGGGATGACGACGGTTATTATTCCGATTGGGTTGGAAGCACCTATACCGTGACGGCCGGCGAGTTCAATGACGCTCCGGACAAAAAGAAGACGTGCACGCTGTTTTGGGTATGGCCGGAGCAGTTCCGCAGCTACGTGGTCCCCGGATACCTCAACTACACCAGGGGCCTCTTTAAATCATCGGAAAGCGTCGGCTACGTCAGCTTGCGCGATGACATCAACGCCAACAAAGCACGCTACTTTAGATATAAATCCGATAGCTCTGTCCCTGACGTGTCCCTTGGCATGTCGGCAGCCGACCTCCAGGCCTGCTCGCATGCATATAACGAAGCCGATGAGTACCTGGGTAATTCGGTCGACAAGTACCAGATACGCCTGACGGCGTCGGCTAAGAGTGAGAAGACCGAGAAGAGCGAGACGAGCAACACCGAGGGGGCGAAATGATGGATTCGATACGGGATTGGGCGAACGACCATCGCCGCCAGCTCATGGTTATATTCGTTGTATTGGCGGTCGTCGTGCTGCTGATTGGCCTGGGCCTGTCGTGGTTCGTGCACAGCAAGAGTCTTTCGACCGTCGGAATGCTGCAAACGCCCTCGGATATTAAGCTGATGGGGCCCAACGCGACTGAGATGACGCAAATCGATCTGTCGTATGACCCCGAGACGGACGTAAAGTCGGAGAACGGCAAAAAGATCGTTCACCTCACGCGTCCCTTCTGCGTAAAAACCGACCAAGAGGGCACATCCTACAATCTCCTGCTTGCGCGGACGACGAACATTTCGGGGCTTGAGATTCGACTGTACAAGGCAACGGACGTGACGAGCGGATTGACGGAGGACGCCACGGCAGACGTTAAGGGCGCGACGGGGGTCAATAGCCACTATGCCTGGAACAAGAACGGAAAAGATTTAATTCAGAGCGGGCACTACATCAATAAACTGGCTGAATCGATGCTTGCAGATACGGACCATGATTCTCAGACGTTTGATAAGAAGCTCGACCAGAGCCAGTTGCAACGCAACGCCTCTCCCGTGTACTGGAAGGCAGATGGATCGTTTGCGTCTGGGGCCAACGGCATCGATAACTACATCATCGAGTTGAGCTGGCCCGAGGACCAGAGCGAGACCGATATCATCTACCTGATTGCCAATTCGGGTGGCGCCACCTCATCAACCAAATCGAGTGAGGGGGCCACGCGATGAAGCGAAACGACAGCCAGAGCCGCAAAACCGCCGTGCTCTCCATGCTGGCGATTGCCCTTTCGGCGGTGGCGCTGGTCACGGGCGTGTACCTTACGGCGACCGCATTTACCGCTAACAGCTTTTTGAAGGCAGTTGCGGCAAGCAACGAGGCTGAGAACTTGTTCGCCTCCAATATCCTTGCCGGGCACACGACAGAGCCCGCCTCCGATAAGCTTGACTCGACGCGTAAATCGCTTACGTTCAGCGACATGGGAGAATGGGCGAGCTTCACCGTCGAGGTTTATAACTTCCAGCAGAGTAACCGGTCTGTCTACAACACCAAAGATGTGACATACGACTTGAGTATTGAGGCATCCGGTGTCGATTCGTGGAAGGTTGGGACCGACTCCGTCACTGGAGCGAAATACACAGTCAACGGTAAAACGCTGAGCGGCACGGGCCCCCAATCTCACTCATACACGATTTCCTTCCCTAAGAGCGCTGTAGGAAAAGCCAGCTTTGTAATTAAAGCCGTAGCCCAACAGCCGACGGGCACTAACTTGTGGGGCCTGGCGCGCAAGGTCGTCACGGGCACGGAAAGTACGGTTAAAACCAACGACGTCAGCGGCTATGTCCAGACGCCGTCGGGCACTGCAGCCGGCGAGAACGCGAGCGTCGAAGGCCTGGATGCCTATAACTATGTGATCACTGTCACGGGGCAGGATGCCGACGTGACGCTTGGGTGGAACAAGGACAACGTTGAGCTTGAGCCGTATTTTGGCGAAAACAACAACGTTACGCCCGGGGAAAAATCAGTGGCCTTCCATATGGAACCTGGGTCCAAGGTCGTGACGTTCTACCGAAAGGGCGGCACGGTTCCAAAGACTGTGGCTGAGCTCGGCATTAGCGTTTCCGGCAAGTAGCTTTGATCCCATTTGCATGGGTTGATATAGAACGAGGTATGAGATATGAGAAGGATTGGTAAGCGCTTAATTGTCACATGCGTTTCCCTCTCAATGATATTGCAGTCGTTTGCCCCCGCGACCAACGCGCTGGCGGCAACGATCAATGCTGCCGCCGAGGCTGGTGCCTATGGCACTGCCGATGATGCTACAACGGATGCCGACGGCGATACCTCGGGCGAGACGGGCTCGGCAAAGGACGATACTGAGAACGCCAACCCCGATACGGGCGAAAATGCGGGTGAAAATGCAGGCGAGGATGCTTCGGGTGTCGACCAGGTGACGAACAGCGAGGAGGGTTCCCAGGAGGAGGCCGCGGACGCCGAGGATGTTGCTACTGACGAGGGCGAAGCCGAAGCGCAGGCCCAGGGTACGTATGATTTCAACACGCTGGATAAACTTACGGCTGACAATGTGCTTTCGGGCCCTGTTGAAAATAATGGTACCGAGATAACAGCGCTGACCGCGAATGATCTTGCGCATGATCTCAAGGTGTTGTCGAATGCTGCCCCTACGCTCTACAAGAATGCGAAAATCACTGCACGCCAAACCGGTGAAGCTGTCGACCTGTCTGCCGATTTTAACGGCCTGGGCGGTTCTGATGAGAACGATGCATTTGCCGGAACGATTACGGCAGTCGATGGTAGTGCAGTGAAAATCAAAGCCAACCGCCCGCTGTTTAACGGGCTTAAGGTCACGGGAGAGCGAGAGTACCTGATTGAATGGGCGGTCGGAGCCTCACAGGAGGCTAAAAATATGCCGGATGCCGTGCTTGCGAAGCGCGTATTTGGATCCGATGGTGCCGTGGCTAATGTGACAGTGTATGGCGGAAGCAACGACGGTAAAACTACCGATACGCTCACCGCTCCGATTATTGCGACGCTTCAGGGCAACCTTACCGCTAAGGTTACGCTCGACAAGGGCACGATGACGTCGGTGAACATTGCGTCTTCGGCCAACAGCATTGGCATTGTGGCAGGAACTGTCGAGGGCGGTGCTCTGACTATCGGCGGGCTTGATATGCTAGGCGTGAAAACGGTAACGGTTGACGCCTCGGGCAACGAGAAACCGGATCAGAAAAACGGCAACGCCGGTATGTTGGTTGGTCGCGTTGCGGATGGTGCCGGCCTAACGATTGATGCGGCGATAAAGGCGCCGTCGGGGGATATCAAAAGTGCCACCGGCAACGATAAAGCATGCACAGGCGCCGTCGTCGGCAAGCTCGGGGGCGGTGACGGGGGAAACGCGACCCCGGTCGTAGTTAATAAATCGATAGACGTGAGTGCCCTCACGGTAACCGGGGCGATGTCCGGTGGTTTTGTTGGCCGCGCGGATAAAGTGTCGCTTACGTTTGGCAACGGTGCCTCGATTACGCCGGCAAAGAAGATAGAGGCTACGCAAGCAGGCGGCGGCTTGTTTGGTCAAGCGACCCTGGCTACCGATCTTGAGATTAAACCGGCAAATCTGATAATGTCGGCCGGCGGGATTGACGTATCGGGAATAAATGCCGGAGGCCTTTTTGGTGTCCTTGTCTCTAGCGACGGAAAGCTCACGGTTCGCGGCGCGTCAAAAGAATCTCCTCTAAAGCTGGAGGTTGCAACGAAAAGCGTGGCATCTGGCTCAAACTCAAGAGGCGTGGGCGGCGTTATTGGCATGCTGGACCAGGCGACAACACGCGCTAAAGTCGACTTGAATAACGTAGAGGTTGACCTGACAAGCAAAGACGGCTCATATGTCGGCGGCGTGGCTGGAAACTGTTGGGGCTCATCTGTTGTGAAGATCGATGGTGTCTCGGTGAAGGCCGCTGCCACAAGCAAGGATGCTTTTGGCGGCGTTGCTGGTGTAACGCGCGCGCGGAAAGACATTCCCGTAACGGTTCTTGTTAACAATCTGACGGTGGCGACGGCAGAGGATAAGCCCATCACTAGCGGCGGCGGTGTCGTGGGTCGCGCTAATTGCAAAACGCTCATCCGCTTGAGCGGCACAACCGATTTGAGTGGGGTTTACTACAACGAATCGGATAATTTAGGGCAAATTACCAGTTTGAATAGCAAGGATGGCGGCTATGTGGGCCCCTTGATCTTTGCGACCGGCACCGGCAACGACGAGGACTGGACGCTCATTCGAGGCAAGAGCGTGAACGTTGACAAGGGCCTGCAGCTCGATGATATCGGCGGCTACGGCGAGGTTATTCGCCTGGACGGAAAGAAGCTGAAGAAGGATTTCTTGACCGTTGATGAGTCGGGGGCGTTGACTATCAAGGGCCCTGAAAAGGACGCTGAAAAAAGCGCGGCAACCATATCGAGCGTTGAGGACTTTGCGCGCCTGGCAATTACCTGGGAGACAAGCGGCGTTTTCATGGGCATTTCCGATAGCGACTGGGAGGACATGGACATAACCCTCAACAGCGATATCGATCTTACCGGAACAGGCATTTACGGCCTTTCGCGCGAGGGAGTGGACGGCGACAAACCCTTTACCGGCACCATTAACGGCAACGACCATAAAATAACGCTCTCTATCGGAGAAGCATACGGAACATGGGACGGCAAAACTAAGGTCGGCGATAGCGATCCGGGCAACGGTCTCATCTATCGCCATAAACAGCTTGGTCTTTTTGCTGCCGGTAATGGCAGCGCCAGTAATTTGACCATCGATGGCACCATCAATGCGGACGCAAAAGCTGACGACATGGTAGTTGGTGCTTTTGCCGCCACATGTACGTCCAACAACAATCTTTCGTTCGACAACGTTGTCTGCAAGACGACGATGAATATCAAGGCGAACGCTAACAATAAGATATGCGTCGGCGGGTTTATCGGAAAGACGACGACGAGCAATCAATTGACGTTCGCCCGTGGCAGTTCGTTTGCGCGCGGCATCAACATGACGATTGACGACAACGCCGAGCCTTATATCGGCGGTGCCATCGGTTATATCGACGGCGACAGCACGCCGACGATTGCAGTGAAGGACATGAAGCTCTCGGGCTCCATTACGGCTAAAACCAACAACGCCAAGCTGTGTGCCGGCGGCCTGATTGGTTTTATCGACCAGGCGAAGGACGACGGCAAAACAAAGACCGTCACAATTTCCGGGCTCGACCTGGGTGACCTTAAGCTCGATTTTTCGGCAGCGGGCGACACTTCGGCAACGGGTGGATATCTGGGCTCGACATGGGCGCAAACAAACGTGACGATTCAGGGCTCGGGCTCGGCGTACGCGATAAAGGCATCCAAGGAGGCATCGCTCACAACGGGTTCCGCGAAATACGTTGGCGGCTTGGTCTATCACGCCGGTGGCGTCTGGACGGTTGGCTCTAAGGCCATCGACTTCAAGAATGTTGGCATCGTATCAAAGGCGACTAAACTTGGCCTGCTGGCCTGTCGTGGCGGTAGGGGCAAAGAGGCCGGAATCTCCCATGGTGAGATGGGCGGCCTGTATCTCAACGTCACGAAGCACTGGGATGACGCCGTCAACTTTAACGGAATCAGCTTGACGGGCACCGCACCTGAGACTATGGACGAATGGGTGGCGGATACCCGCGGATATAGCGAAAGCAATGCCGGCGATATCTTTGCCAGCGGCAAGAATGGCGTGGTCTCGCTGACGACCAAGAGCGAACTCGTCGTGATGGACGACGACGGCGCGCGTAATACGTACGAGAACCAGACCGATTGGGGCAAGAAGCATCCGGAGAACGGCAATACCCGCTATTACTACAATCTGAATAAGGTTGTTGGCGACGCGGACAAGCAATCCAACAACACAGTAGACACACCGGGTGAATTACTGCTTTGGAGCGTGCGCCACTACGCCGATAGCGTGTTGAAGGCTGAATTCAACAAGGGCGATGCTGTGTGCGAAACGATAACGGGCGAGCTCGACATGAAGGGCTACAGCTACTATCCCGTAGACATCGCAAACTGCTCGGTCAACATCAGCGATGCGACCATTACGTTTTGGAACAAGCAGATCGAGACGCTTGAGTCCGGCGCTACAAAGAATAAGCTCACGAGCGAGTCGAGTCAGCATCAGGCGATGCACTGTGGCCTGATTCGTAATTACTCGAGTTCGGGCAACCAGGGCGGACAGACGCTGTCGGTAAAGAAGCTGACCCTTTCTGGCACCGTGGGGCAGGTGGGCACCGATGGCGGCTCAGGCGCACTGATTTGCGGAACCACGTGGGGCGAAGCTGCTGCAACGACGACGGTGTCGCTGGAGGGCATAACGCTCAAGAACCTTGCGGTGACCAATTTTGCCGCCAACAAGAATAAGAGTCTGCCGCTGCTGGTCAACGCCGGCGGAAGTCACCTGAGCCTGTCCGTTAACGACCTGTCGTGCACTGGTTACACGTCGGTTGGAGAGAGCAATACTGTCGCATCGAGTCTCATGGGCAACATGGGCGGCGAGGACGAGACGGGTATTAACCTGAGTTTCTCGAATATCGAGATTCCGTCTTATACGGGCGAGCGCGTCTTCTCATCGGCGCTGCTCATGATGAGCTTTGGCTACAAGACCGACGGATCGGGCTCGGCGTCGTACAACTTTACTGCCGAAGATACCAAGGTCACGTACGGCCAGGAGATCGATGGCACAAAGGAATACGGAAACAACGATGGCGACACGCAGTGTTGGTATTTCGAGGCTAAGCATGCGGACGAAAATCTGGTGAAGGATGGCAACCGCACCACGGCGAGCACGGATAAAAGCGAGCCGCATTTTGGCGCTCAGGGCAACCCTGCCTCCTATCTGAAGTATGTCGCGAACGGGCACGACGACACCCATCCGTGGCGCCATGAGGTCGCGGTCAACCACAGCGCTGCCAAGCTCATCAAGGGCTGCGGCACCTATACCGATCCCTATGTGATTTCGTCGGCGAAAAACCTGCGCGATGCTGCAAATATCATTCAGGGCGCCAGCGCCAGCGGATCTGAGGTAAACATCACCATCGACCAAAATGCTGCCTGCTCGGGTGAGAACGGGCACGGCAAGTTTGTCAGCAACGGCAGCACTTGGGTGTACGGCGATAGGTCATATACAACCGAGACGGTAAGCCGCTACCTCAGAAGCGCCTATTACGTCATCGATAAAGACATTACCGTTAACACCAAGGACTTTAGCGGACTGGGCCAAACGCCCGAGCGCGCGTTCCGCGGCGTGATTGTCGGCAAGAATTCTGCGAAGTTGACCATCAGCAATGACAATAAAAAGCCGTTCACGGGCTTGATTCCCTATAGCTACGGCAGCGTTGTCAAGGATCTGAAGATTCGCTACGAGGGCGAGAGGCTCTCGATCGTGTATGCCGCGCCGAAGGATCAGACTCCGCAGGCATTCTTTGGCGGCGTTATGGGGTGCGTGCTTGGTGGCGACAACATTGTTGACGGCGTGACGGTGTCGGCGGCCGATGGTTTCGTTGTTAGCGGCAAGGACAAAAACACACCCATCGGTGGCTACGTCGGTGTCGTTGCGGGCGGCGGCGTGATCTTCCGCAACACGAGTAAGGATTCCTGGCATACGGCGGGGGAGTCGCTGTACGACAACGCCTTCTTGGGCCGCATGCTCAACGGCTATGCTTTCTCTGAGAACTGTACGGTCGATAACGGCGAGCGCAACTACAAGATTAATAAGCTAAACGGCACCAAGAATCTAATTGCAACCACAGATTTGACGGGCGTAACTGATGCAGGCGGTACGGCGCGCAGCGTCTCGGTTTCGTCTGCCGAGGGGCTTCTGGTCCTGTCGGGTATTATCAACAGCGGCGCCGCGGCGGGCTACGGAACCAGGGTGTACGATGGGGCGTCGGATGACCAAGAAGGCCTAAAGCTGGGTAACGCCCTGTACGGTAAGGTGCGGAACGCCCAGTATGACCATGTTGGCGAGAAACTGAACGTGACCAGCCCTGAGTGGGTCGCGGCCAAGCAAGATGACCAATTGGCGCCGGGTGCTGGTAACGCGGCCTATCTGGTGACAACATATGCCGACGCCAACACGGGCAATATCTGCGCTGGCAAGACGGCATATGTCGAGTTCAATCTCAATGGCGCCAGCTTTGATATGACTGACTACAGCACAGGTTATCTGGGCTTGTCTGCTCGTTATGCGAGTAACGCAGTCATCGACAGAAGCGGTAAGAGTCAACCGGCGCGCGTGATGCCTTCCGTCGCGGCGGTTAAGGGTTCCGACGATGCCTCGAAGAGCGCTACGCTCCAGGTCAAGCTCGATGTTAAGGAATACGGCGCAGATGACTACCATCTGCTGGGCGTAGGCGGACTCTTTGGCGTCGCCAATTTCCGTACTCCCGGAAAGACGGCAAGCGGCGCATATACCTTTAACCCCGATACATACTCGATTATCAGCAATTTGACGATCGGGGAGTCGAACATCTCTCTTTCGTATGTTGATGCAACCGGTGATAGCGCCGTTCCTGACCTTAGTATCGTTGGCGTCGGTGGCGTTGCGGGCGTGCTTGCACCCGGCGATCCAAAGTATATGGGAGGTCAAGTTACTAACTTCACCAGCAATGACCTCACGATTAAGAGCCCGTCTTCCGCGGGATCCCTATTCGGCTATGCCGGTGCCGCGAATCTCAGTGACGGCGGCAAGTATCTTGCGAAGAAGGAATCCGAACTGTCGAGCATGACCATGCGCCTCGTCAATTGCGGTTTCTCAAACCTGAATATCACAGCCGACCGAGACGCCGGCGGCTTCTTCGGATATTTGGTGACTAAGGGCGTCAACAAGAGCACCAGCAAGGGCGCAAGCGGCGTATGGAACACCAAGGAAACAATATACGGCGACAATTCGCGCATTGTTACGACTGGTAAGTTCCTTAATGGGTCAAACGCTATTGGGGCCGGCGGATTTGTCGGGCATGCCAAGGGTAGTTTCTGGATCAATGAGCCCGACTGGGGTAAACATGCCGTAATCGGCATCTCGGCCCTGACTGTGAACAATAAGGCCGACGGCTTTAAAGAAATTGAAGATAAGACGGTTGGAACTGGTGGATTGCTCGGTCTTTTTGAAAATCCAAATAGTTGCAGAATCAACGCTGTCACCCTTTCGTCTTCGGTGAGCCTTGAGGGTGTCTACAACGTCGGAGGCCTTATAGGAAGAAACCACGACAGTAGCGGAAAAGAAGCAAACATTATTGATTCGGTGAAAGTGAGTGCCGTTGAACTGTCTGCGGAGAAAACGTATCTTGGCGGGTTTGTTGGCTGCATATACAAAAGCGGGCCCCTCCGCATCTCAAATTCAACGGTTGCAGGCGTTGCGTTTAATAGCAAAAACAGTGGCGCGGTAGTTGGATATAGCGCAACGGGCGGCGTGGAAACTAGCGTTACCAACTGTAGGTTTGAAAACAACTCCATAAATGGCACTGTCTCCGGATCTCTCGTCGGCTTCCTTTCAGGCAATCTGTTTGGAACAAATATTCTGATCAGCTCTAATTCCTTTGGGACGAAAGCGCGGAGTCTTTTGGTGGGCTTCGCTGTTGACAATAAGAATACAAATCCGACCGTCCGAATTGCGGGCCTGGATTATCAGCTTGGGAATGATCAGGTCGATACCGGTCTAGAGATTGCTAGCAACAACCCCTCCGGCAACGACGGCAAAGGTATCCTTGGCAGGAGCTTCGTGGCCTATGCTGACTACAATGACAATGCTAAAACTGGCGGCTCGAGCGTGACCTCGGGTGCGTTTGATGCCGAGGCTGCTGATCCGTATGCGACGACTTCGCCGAGCAATAAGCTGGCCGTGGTCGTCTCCGATGGGTCTTCGAAGGCGCTCTTTGGCGACAGCATGAACCCGTCGACTGCCAAGAAAATTCAAGAAGAAAAGAACTCAAAGGATGCCGGCAGGTTCCATTACGCTTCGGTGCCTTCGGTGGACTTTTCGAACACGGTGTCGACCATGGCCAAGAACAACGATGGCGCAACTCTGACAAATGATTTTGGCGTGCTCCAAGTGAGTTCGGGCAATGAGCAGGTCATTACCGATTACCTCGATACGATGACCAACGGAGGCTACTCCAAGGCGAAGGGTCTGGGGTGCGTGACGGCTTCCGCCAAAACGTATGCCTATGATGACACCAACAAGCAGTTTATTGCCCCAACGGGGGGCACCGCTGCCGCCAGCATGAAGCAAGCGCTCGAAGTTACGGGCTCGGGGTCTTCGCTGGGCTACTCCGTTACGTCGGGCTACGACAACGGCCTGATGCGCATTACGCTGCTGACGGTAAAGATTGGCTACGCGAAGGACAAGGGCTACTATGTGCTCCACGTTCCCATCGTGGTGCGCCGTATGCTCGAGGTAGATTTTACGGCGACGCTTACCGGCGGTACGGTCTTTAATAAAACAGCCTATGCCGATCTTGGCAAGAACGCCCATGTGCTCGAGAGTTACGGCAGCTCAATGACGGGCTTGCTTACGTATACCTACAACAGCGCGGTGGGCGAGCGCATGGAGTACGGCTGGGACGGCTATCTGGCGGATGGTGGTTCCATGGGCGCTACGAACAAAACGTTCGTGTTTGCTTCTTCGGGCGCGACCAACGGCAACTATCCAAAGGGAACGCAGCTTACGCTGCTCGACTGCGCTCATAACAACAAGGAATACCACTACAAAGTGGAGACCGAAGGCGGCATTTCGAGCCTCTCGCTGAGCGAGTTTAAAGATGCTGCCGGCAAGAACTTTGAGCAACGATGGCTCAGCGATTTGATGGGCGTGACAGCGGAAAGGAATGACGCATCTGGAAAGTGGGTCATCGCGGCCGACAAGAATTCCGCCACGGCTTCTGGCAAGCTGGGCGATAAAATCGAGTACTTCCGCCTGGCAACTAAGGACGACACTGGCGAGCACTATAGCTTGACCGTTGCGAAGGGCGATGACGGAAAAGAGCAGTCTCCTTTTGAGAACTTCTATCTAGTAGTTCGTTTCCCCAAGGATGACCAGGCTACGGCGGCCGCCGTCGTGGGCAAGCTTAAGAGCAATCTGTCGTTTGCTGAGGGTACAAGCATTGCTACGCGGGTCAATCAGGTGCTGCGTCCTAAGTACGACAACAAGGTCGTCAAGGATGATATGGCAAACTCGGCAAGTACATACAGCATCTTGACTGGATACAGGCAAGCGTTGGCGGACAACGATACCACCGCGGGTCCGTCGGTGCCTACGCTTACCAATAGTGGGCATACGGTGCAGCTCGATGTTACCGATACCGTTACGTTCAATTCGAACCAGGTTTATAACGGCGAAAATGACCCGCTTTACTATGAGCTCAGCACGACGTTAGGCCAGTGGGCTAAAGGCGATAAGAGCGTCGGGTCTGGTGGCTTCCCGTCTGGCATGTCGGGAACGGTGACGTTCTATGCCCAGGTGGGTGATACGTACTATGTCTACAGCAAAGACGGTGGATGGAAGAAATCCGAGGCTTCGGGGAGCGACCCGGTCCCTAGCGGTCTGAGCTATGACTGGGCCTCTGATGGTGGAGAGATGAAGCTGCTGCTGGGCTCAACTAATAGCGAAGCCAGCGTGGTGAGCCTG
The DNA here is from genome assembly GCA_934646965.1 of uncultured Collinsella sp. GTDB lineage: Bacteria > Actinomycetota > Coriobacteriia > Coriobacteriales > Coriobacteriaceae > Collinsella. The sequence goes on from CAKUEZ010000008.1 coordinate 14,627, forward strand.
GCCGGATTGCGAGATGCCGCCAAGCACGCGGGCCAGACATCATTTAGGATTCGCGCACAAATGACCATCGAGATGACGGACGAGGCATTTACGAAAGCTATCGCAGCGAGCTCGGACGCCGGACGGGATAATTGGACGCAGATGGTTTTCCGCGGCCAGCTTGCCACCAAGGTCGATCAGCTGTCGTATGCAAGCCTAACGTCAAAGGTTATCGGTAACCATAAGTATTACCGCGAGGGATCTGCCTACTCCACCATTAGTCTGACTGCCAGCTTGCCGTCGCAGCTCGGTATCAATATCGACGATCTGCGTCAGGCGACTGCGGACGGGACCATCGGCACGGTCGCAACGTACGACTTGAGTAACGCTAGCAATGTAGATGAGTTGCTAGACAAGGCGCAGTCGGTGACGTTTACCGCAACGCTCAAGAGGAGAGTGGATACGGATGGCGGCTATGGCGATGCGGATATTACGACGGTAATGTCGGGGGGCAATAAGCCGAGAACCAGCTCGACGGTGCTGGGGGCTGCCGACAAGGGGTCTGAGAGCTACTCCTGGATCGACACAAAAACGAACGGCAAGTTCTCCACGTTGAATGGTCAGAAGTTCGAGCTGCCGATCGACTTTGTTGTTGACACGACCAAAGATGCGCAAGTGTATGCGAACTATCGAATTGTGGTGACGGCCGAAATTCGTAACGCGAGCGGCGACGTCATCAACACGCCGGGCAACACAAGCGATTTCGTGACGTTCACCCTAACGCGCGTGAACACCAAGGGGATTCAGTAACAAGTGCCGCCGCCGACGCAGACGGCGCCCAGCACAGCCAATCCCACTCAAGGGGGCGACAACCATCCGGTTGCTGCCCCTTTTCTTGCTTGCGCGCGTCCGCCTGAAGACCCTGCTGGACAGTTAGTTCAGATTTGTATAAAGCCAAGCCCCGCCAGACGGTCTTGACACTCCTTTTGGAGCAGAAAGCAGTCAAAAACTAAGGTCTAGCGGCTGATTTGGGCTCGATTTGCGTTCGATGAGTCACTAACTGGGCAACTCAAGGGCTCAAAACGTAGTTCTGGCGCCGTCAAAAAATACAAATCTGAACTAACTGCCCACCCACTGCTGGAGAAGGGCCTTCCAGTTTCCCACCAACTTCCCAACTTTCCACTTAACTTAACACCTAAGGTGGAAAGCTGGAAAGTTAGGTGGAAAGCTGGAAAGTTAGGTGGAAAGCTGGTAAGTAAGTGGAAAGCTGACGTGTTAGCTGGAAGCCATGAGGGGTTAATAATTTTATCCTTCGCGCAAAACTGACAAATAGGCAGCAATTTGGTTGGTAATTCGCTGCTGCCTAGCTATGCGCTAATTACCAGCGTAAATAAAAAGTAAAGATATACCGCAAAGCGGTAGCAAATGCCCAGAAAACGAAATTGCGATTTTCAATTAACTGTTACGCGCAAACAGCAAAATGCTACTATCTAACATGCACGAAAGAAAACAGTTTAACGTTTAGGGCTGAGAAGTGGCAGGTATGTCAGAAGCAACAAGGACTCGCACGCATGCGCCCGAGGTTAGGCAGCGTGCCGTCGAGGTCCTCCAAGAGGGGGTTGGTCATCGTGCCCTCGCCGCGGAGCTCGGCATTCCCCAGGCCACGGCTCGTCAGTGGGCCCGCGCATATGCCGTGGGCGGTGCCGACGCCGTGCTCAACGCGGGCTCGCATCATCACACCTATTCATACGAAGTAAAGCTCGCCGTGGTCAAGGATCGCTTGGAAAACGGCTTAACGGTTCGCGAGACCATGATCAAGCACAAGATTCCCAGCGAGTCTTCGGTCAAGGCTTGGTGCCGCCAGTATCGCGACGGCGGTGCGGACGCGCTGGTCGAAAAGCCGCGAGGTCGCAAACCGCGCGTTAAAAAGGCTGAGTAGCGATCGAGATGGTGCGCCCACGGGGCGCATTTTTCTTAGCGCGCCAGCATTTCTGCCAGCCGCAGGCCCCTCGGATATCCTCCAAAGTGGCCAATAAACCGTGCGCGCCGGCACCCGCGCTCACCGGCGCGACAAGGAGATGCCGCCCCATACTCCAACGCGGACACGCCCACTGCCCCGCACGCCTAAAACTCCCCAGTTGACCGAAAACCTGCCGTCACAACCTCTCAATTGAGCTATAACGTTAAACAATTGCAGCGTTTTTGCATGGGGGAGTGATGGTATGACGCTACTGTATTTCCTTACCCTGTTTCCGCTGGTACCGGCGCTGGGCATGCTGCTCGCGCGCGGTGACCGCGCCCGCGATGCGGTAGGGCTTGTAGGCTCCGGCATTATTATGGCGGTGACAGTTGTAGTCGCCGTCATGTTTTTTGGCACGGGTCCGCAGAGCTTTGAGGTCGCGCCGGGCGCCTCTCACGTGCTCTCGATCATCAGCTCCGTCATCGATGTCATCCTGTGCGCCATCATCCTGTACAACGCGCGCAAATTTAAGAGCATGCTCGCCACGGTGCTCGGCACAGTCCAGCTGGTGGGTTCGTTCGCCTTTGCGGCCATGGCGTCGCCTGCGGTCGAGGTCGTCACCGCCACGCCGCTCTACCTGGATTACATGAGCGTGATCATGGTGCTTGCCGTCGGCATCGTCGGCAGCCTGATCTGCGTGTATGCCCTGGGCTACATGAAGGACTTCCAGGCGCACGACGAGCACGAGGCAGCGCTGCGCGGGCAGACCGCGCCCGACCGTCGCCCGCAGTTCCTAGCGCTTATGTTCCTGTTCCTCTCGGCTATGTTTGTCATCGTGATAAGCGACAACCTGGAGTGGCTGTTCTGCGGTTGGGAAATCACCACCGTGTGCTCGTTCCTTATGATTGGCTACACGCGCACGCCCGAGGCCATCAAAAACGCCTTTACCCAGATCATTCTTAACATGCTGGGCGGCATCGCGTTTTTGGCCGGACTCATGTTCCTGCACGTGAACGGCATGCCGCTGACCATCTCGGGCATGATCGAACTTTCCGGTGCCGGTACCGCGCAGTCCGCCTTACTGGTGATGCCGGTCGTTCTGCTGTCGCTCGCCGCGCTCACCAAGGCCGCGCAGATGCCGTTCCACACTTGGCTGTTGGGTGCCATGGTTGCCCCCACGCCCACGAGCGCCCTGCTGCACTCGTCAACCATGGTCAAAGCCGGCGTGTTCCTGATGGTCAAGCTGAGCCCGCTCTATGCCATCTATCCCGTGACGGGCTTTATGGTCACGAGTGTGGGTGCCATCACGTTTTTGCTCGCTGCCCTCATGGCCATCTCGCAGAGCAACGCCAAGCGCGTGCTCGCGTACTCCACTATTTCTAACTTGGGCCTCATCAGTGCCTGCTTGGGTGTCGGCGCGCCCGAGGCAGTATGGGCGGCCATCTTCCTAATCCTGTTCCACACAGTGGCAAAGTCGCTGCTGTTCTTGTGCGTGGGCACGGCCGAGCATCATATCGGCAGCCGCAATATCGAGGACATGGACGGTATGTTCAGCCGTATGCCGCACCTGACGCGTCTGATGATGCTGGGCATCATGGGCATGTTTGTGGCACCGTTTGGCATGCTCGTGTCCAAGTGGGGCGCCCTGGTGGCGTTCGCGCAGACCGGCAACGTGCTCATGATCATGGTGCTGGCCTTTGGCTCGGCTGCGACGTTCTTCTTCTGGGGCAAGTGGCTCGCCAAGCTTTCGGGCGTCGACCCCACGGCTCAAAACGTTGAGGTCAATGTCCACAAGACCGAGTGGACGGCGCTCAACACCATCGCCGCGCTGCTGGTGCTGTGCTGCGTGGCGTTCCCGATTATTTCGAGCGGCCTGGTGTCGCCTTACCTGGCCATGGTATTTGGTCGCGTGCCGCACGTTATTGGCAAGGACGCCATGTACCTGATGGTGGTTATCGTGGCGTTTATCGCCGTGGTGCTGTTGACCTCGTTCCGCGTGAGCAACAAGCCGCATGTAAACGTGTACCTTTCGGGTGTTGGGACCGAGAGCTACCGTCATTTCCGCGGCTCGATGGGCCACGAGGTAAAGGCCGAAAAGCGCAACTGGTACCTGGAGGATGCCCTTGGCGAAAAGCGCCTTGGCCCCGCGGGCAGCGTCGTGTGCTGCGCGATTATTCTGTTTGCGCTGCTGTGCTGCGCGTGGATTGGGCCCGAGCGGCTTGCCATGAGTGCGCCCTCGGTGCTGCGCGGTAAGTATTTCGAAGGCTCGGGCGTCGTGGGCATTTTTATTGGCACCGTGGCGTTTGCCCTGATCGCGCCGCTTGTGGGTGGCCTAATCGACGGTCTTGACCGTAAGCTTTCCGCCCGCATGCAGGGCCGCGTGGGACCGCGCCTGCTGCAGCCGTTCTACGATGTGGCCAAGCTCCTGCGCAAGGCCCCTGCCAGTGTAAACACCATGGACGATACCTATATGGCATGCGCGCTCATCTTTACCGTGGTGGGCGGCGGCATCTTTGTGTCGGGCTCCAACACGCTGCTGTGCGCCTTTATGGTTACGCTCGCCGCGATCTTTGTGGTGCTGGCGTCCGCCTCGACGCAAAGCCCGTTTGCCCAGGTTGGCGCCGACCGCGAACTGCTGCAGGTTATGAGCTACGAGCCCGCCGTTCTGCTGATGAGCGTGGGCCTGTACCTTGCCACCGACAGCTTCGACTCCATCGCCGTGACCGGGCAGACGGCCCCCATCATCGTGTACAGTGCGCCCATTTTCCTCGCGCTGCTTGCGGTGCTCACCATCAAACTGCGCAAGTCGCCGTTCGACCTTTCGTACTCGCATCACGCGCATCAGGAGATCGTCCAGGGTATCGCCACCGAGATGAGCGGCGGCACGTTGGCCAAGATGACCCTCATGCACTGGTGCGAGACCGTGCTGTTTTTGATGTGGGTGGGCATGTTCTTTGTCTGGGATAACCCGGTGAGCTGGGTGGTTGCCCTGGTCGTGATGGCTGTGACATATTTTGTCGAGGTGCTGATCGACAACACCTTCGCCCGCAGCACCTGGCGCAGCTGCTTTAAGCTCGGCTGGGGCGTGGCGCTGGTGTTTGGCCTGCTCAACCTTATGCCCATCCTCGTCGACGTGTTTATTTAGGAGGCGGCATCCATGGATCATAAAATGTCGCGCTCGCCGTGGGTTATTCATTACGACGGCTCGAGCTGCAACGGATGCGATATCGAGGTGCTGGCCTCGCTCACACCGCTGTTCGATGCGGAGCGCTTTGGCGTGGTCAACACCGGCAACCCCAAGCATGCGGATATCTTTTTGGTGACGGGTTCGGTCAACGCGCAGAACCTGCCTGTCGTGCGCCAGATCTACAACCAGATGCTCGAGCCCAAATGCGTGGTGGCGTGCGGTATTTGCGCATGCTCGGGTGGCGTGTTCCGCGATGCCTATAACGTGATCGGCGGCGTGGACCGCGCGATTCCCGTGGACGTGTACGCGCCCGGGTGCGCCATTCGCCCCGAGACTGTGATCGATGCCATCGTGGAGGCGTGCGGCATTCTGGACCAGAAGGAGGCCGTGATGCGTGCCGGCGGCGATCCGCTCACCGTGGGCGGCGCTGCAACCTGGGACGGTGGCGTTGAGCTTGGCGAGGACGGATTTGTGGCCGCGAAGGCCGGCGCGGACGACGCTGGCGATGGTGCCGCCGCTGGTGGCACGCCTGCCGAGAAGCTCGTCGAAAAGCCCTCCGCACCCGCCGCTGCAAAGGAGGCCGAGTAATGCAAAAGGCAATCTATACCACCGTCGGGATCGATGAGCTGCTGTCGCATGTGCAGGCGCTCAAGGGCGTCGGCGCGCGCTTTGTGCAGATGCATGCCGAGCGCTGCGTGGACGACGGCTCGTATCGCCTGGTCTATACGTTTATCAACGTCCGCGCCGCGCAGGAACAGATTGCGCAGGACGGCAGCTATGCGTTTGAGAACCTGGTGGTCGAGGGTATCGACCAGTACCAGGAGATCCCGTCCATCAGCTCGTACTATCCGGCGGTGTTCCCGTTTGAGAACGAGGCGCACGACCTGTTCGGCCTTGCCATCACCGATATGCAGGTCGACTTTAACGGCTTTTTCTACCAGGTCTCGACGGCCGAGCCCATGAGCGTGATCACGCCCGAGGTGAAGGCCGCGCGCGAGAAGGCCATGAAGGTCCGTGCCGCCGCCGAGGCAAAGGCGCGCAAGGCCGCGGCCGAGAAGGCCGCCGCTGCGGCCGCTGCGGGGGAGGGTGCCGGCGATGCCGCGAGCGCTGCGTCCGCCAAGCCTGCTGCAGCTGCCGGTTCCGATGCTCAGCATGACGAGGCCGCTGCCAAGGCTGCGCTCAAAGCTGCCGAGATGGAGGCAAAGCTTGCCGCCATGGATCCCGAGAAAGCGGCCAAGGTCCGCGCGGCGCTTGCTGCCAAGGCCGCCCGCGACAAGCAGAAAAAGGAGGCGTAAGGTCCATGGCACGTCGCTCCGTTATTCCGTTTGGCCCGCAGCACCCGGTGCTGCCCGAGCCGCTTCACCTGGACCTGGTGCTCGAGGACGACCGCGTTATCGAGGCAATTCCGCAGATCGGCTTTGTGCATCGCGGCCTCGAGAAACTCACCGAAAAGCGCGATATGCACCAGTTTGGCTACATCGCCGAGCGCATCTGCGGCATTTGCGCCGTGGGCCACAGCTACGGCTATGCCAGCGCCTGCGAGCGTATGCTCGACATCGAGGTGCCCGGTCGCGTGCAGTATATCCGCACCATTTTGCACGAGCTTTCGCGCATTCACTCGCACCTGTTGTGGCTGGGCCTGCTTGCCGATGCCTTTGGTTTTGAGGCGCTGTTCTATCGTTCGTGGACCCTGCGCGAGCAGATTCTCAAGATCTTCGAGAGCACTTGCGGCGGTCGCGTGATCCTGTCGATTAACGAGATCGGCGGCCTTAAGCACGACATTGAGGACTCCGAGCTGGCGGGCATTGTCCAGACGCTCGATGTCATGCGTCCCGACTACGAGGCTCTGGTGCATACGTTTTTGGACGACGACAGCTGCGGCGAGCGCCTGCATGGCGTGGGCGTGATCAGCAAGAAAGACGCGCTGGAGCTGTCGATGGTCGGTCCGTTCGGTCGCGCCTCGGGCGTGGACTATGACGTGCGCATGTTCGGCGACGGCGCCTATGCGGACCTGGCTGCGTTTGAGCCGATTGTCGCCACCGACGGCGACTGCTATGCCCGCTGCCAGGTGCGTTGCGCCGAGGTCACGCAGGCCATGGACATCATTAAAGAGCTTGTGGCCAAGATTCCGCACGACGGTATCGGCGGGCGCACCAAGCTCACGCCGGCCGACGGCGCGCGCGGCGAGGTTGTGATTGAGCAGCCGCGCGGCGAGGCGTATTACTATGTTCGCGGCAACGGCACCAAGAACCTGGATCGCTTCCGCGTGCGCACGCCGACGTCGCAAAACCTGGCGGGCCTGACGCATGCGCTGCAGGGCGTGCTCATCGCCAACGTGCCCATGATTATCCTGACCATCGACCCCTGCATTAGCTGCACGGAAAGGTAGGCGCGGCATGAGTTTACTGACATTTGCCAAGACGGCCTTGGGTTCTATGGTCAAGCAGCCGGTGACGGTGTGCTACCCGCAGGAGAAGCTCGCGGCGCCCGAGCGCCTGCGCGGACATATCGTTAACGATATGGATGTGTGCATCTGCTGCGGCATGTGCGAACGTCGCTGCCCGGCGGGCGCGCTCGCGGTCGATCGCAAGGGCGGAACGTGGTCGATCGACCCGTATGCCTGTGTGGTGTGTGGTGAGTGCATCGAAAGCTGTCCCAAGCACTGCCTGACTATGGACACCGCGCGCACCCCAGTTGCGGCGGATAAGACTCCCACGGTGGAGACCAAGCCGGAATAGCGCCGGAATAGCGCCGGAATAGAGCTGGAATAGGGGCCGGCGGGGCAAAAATGCCCCGCCGGCCTCGCGCTATAGCGCGCGGTGGAGCCGTCGCAAACAAAACTATGTCGGATTACGGGGCTGGATAGCGGACCTTCGAGCATACCGAAAATCGCGAAAACAAAACTGCAGGTAGACGGCTTGCGGTTTTTTGAAAATAGGGGGTATGGATGGGGGTTACGGCTTCAGCCCCGTAATCCGGCATACTTTTGAAATGGCACCCTATCAGTAACAGCCCCTGATCCCCCGGGGACGGAGGAAAACAGATCATTTTGGCCTGTCGGCTCCGAGTCGCACCCGTTTTCCTGCGAAAACGCTGTGTCTCAACTTTGGTGAGACATTTGTCTCACGCCTAAAAACGAATCTGGAACGTGTGTCACCTGCCCTAACTGTGTCTCATTTCGTAACTTTAGGCTGATGCAAGGTCTGAGACCGCGAGAAGGGAGACGCGATGAGTAAGTACACGAGGGGTCTCTTGGCGGTGATACTGGCCGTAGTGCTGGTATTGCCGGCTGCAGCATTCGCCATGCTGCCCGAGGCCAACGCCAGGTCCAGCACAGGAATGGACGGACCGACAATGACCGAAAAGGTCGTCGACTACGACACCAGCAACCACTGGAAGTACTGGGCCGGCGGCTATGACGGCAAGGAAACTACAACTCAAAATGTCGGCCGAATCTGGACCGACAAGACGGTCAAGAAAACCGGAGAAGGCGAAAAGTCGGATTTCCTGACCACACTGTCTGCCATCTCTTCGACATCCGATACGACGATTTCCGGCAAGCCGCTCGACATCGTGCTGGTGCTGGACGCTTCCGGCTCGATGGATGACCCCATGAAAAAGGGCGACAAAACAAAGCGTATCGAAGCGCTAAGGAAGGCCGCTAATGGCTTTATTGACACCATTGCGGAGCAGAATGCAAAGATCTCGGACGAGTCCAAGCAGCATCAGGTTGCCATCGTTAAGTTTGCGGGCAAGATGACTAATCAGGTCGGCAACGAAACGTATCGCGAAGGTGGCTACACTTACAACTACTCGCAGACCATGAAGGGTCTGACGCCCTGCAGCAAGGACAAAGGCGCGGAGAGCCTAAAGAGTACGGTCAACATCATCAGTCCCGCCGGTTCCACGCGTGCCGACTATGGCTTGGAGCTGGCTGATGGGCAATTTTCATCTTCGTCTGGTCGCGCCGACGCCAAGAAGGTCGTTGTCTTCTTCACCGATGGTTCACCTACGAGTTCTAGTGGATTCGAGAATGAGGTTGCCGATAGCGCCATCAACAGTGCCAAGAGCATTAAGGCTAAAGGCGCCGACATTTACACCATCGGCATCTTTAGCGGCGCAAATCCCAATGCCGATCTCACGGCTGATGGCACGAGCAAAGAGAACAAGTTCATGCATGCCGTGTCGAGCAATTATCCCGACGCAGAGTCGTATACGAGCGATAAGCTTGGCACACGTGCGGAAAACTCCGATTACTACAAGTCGGCAACCAGCGCCGCAGAGCTCGAGAAGATCTTCGAAGAGATCTCGGGAAGCATTATCAAGGTTGGTTACCCGACAGAAGTCCATGACGGTTTTGGCGAGCATGAGTCCGGCTACATTACGTTCACCGATAAGCTGGGCGACTTTATGCAGGTCGACGGCTTTATTTACAACGGCACGACGCTTGACAAGCCGACAAAGATCGAGGGCAACGTCGACACCTACACATTTGCTGACGATGCCGCGCACCTGGTCATCACCGTTCAGCATGCCGGAAAGGACGAGCCTCAGGCCGGCGATATCGTAACGGTCAAGATCCCTGCGTCGCTGATCCCGCTGCGCCACTTTAAGATCACCGATGGCGTGCTTACGGTCGACGAGACTAAGCCCATCCAGGTGAACTACACCTCGAGCGTTAAGAAAGACGCGCTCGATAACCTGTTTACCCCCAAGAACGTACCGGGGCTCGAGGACTACATCAAGAGCAATACGATCACCGCGGAGAACGACTCAAAGACCGTTAGCTTCTACGCGAACAAGTGGAGCGATAGCGAGCTGGGTGATACGATCGCGAACTTTGAGCCTGCCGATTCCAACCGCTACTACTATTTCCAGAAGAATACCCCCATTTACACGGATAAGAACTGCACGACGCCAGCGAAGGACTCGATCCCGCTGGCTGCCAAGGGCACCTATTACTACAAGGATGAGTTTGAGGTAGCGGGCGCAGGCGGTAAGGCCGAATCCCGTCCCGCTGTTATCGAGTTTACCGGCGAAGACGCCGCGAGCTCTGAGGACGCCTTCGTGCGCGACGCGAGCGGAAACCTGTCATTTAAAAAGGGAACCGCACGCCTTGCCTTTATTGACGAGCTCCATACCACCAAGGTGCGCGTGGGTGGTGGCAACCCCACCGGTACCGCGGCCGACGTGCTCAATCCCAAGTGGAACAACAACGCCACGGAGGTTGACGTTCACCTGGGCAATAACGGCAAAATCAGCTTTGACATAACGCCGGCAACGGTGGACACCAAGGCCAAGTTTGGCCTGACCAAGGTACTCGAGGGCCGCAACTGGACGGATACCGATGAGTTTAAGTTTAAGCTCTCCGCGACATCCGGGGACGACACCCCGATGCCTGCGTCCACGACTGCGACCGTGCACAAGGCCGACGACAATGGCATCGCCGCCATCAATTTCGGTGAGATCACCTACAGCAAGCCAGGCGAGTACACCTATGAGGTCCGCGAGGTCAAGGGCAAGCTGGGTGGCATCACCTACAGCGAGAATGTTGCCACGTTCAAAGTGACCGTGACGGTTAAGGCCACGGGTGGGCTTGAGGCTGACGTTGAAAAGATCTCGGGCGAGACCGAGTTCAAGAACACCTATAGCGCCAAGACGGAAACCCCGCTGACTCTTGAGGCTGCCAAGACGCTCACAGGGCGCCCGATGGCCGATGACGAATTCAAGTTTGCGCTGAGCTACGCGGGGCACGACGAGGCCCTGCTAGAGACCACCAACAAGGGTGGCAAGGTTGAGTTCGGTCCGCTGAAGTACACGACCAAGTCGCTCGCCAAGCTGGTCGAGGAAGACAAGGCGTCGTTTGACGATAGCTCAGACAAGCCCACGTGGACCATTCGCTACATTGCTGCCGAGCAGACCGATAGGCTGCCTGCGGGCGTGAGCGCCACCGTGTCGGTAATTGACGCATATGTAACCGTTGTCGACAACGGCGATGGTACCCTGACGGCGACGGCTGTCTACGGCGATACCGGCAACAAGTTTGTGAACGCCTACACCGTGGCCCCCAAGGACTCCAGCGTCACCGAGCAGATCACCGCGACCAAGGTCCTGACCGGCCGTGACCTCAAGGCCGGCGAGTTCCACTTTGAGCTCGTCGAGGGCAATAACGTAGCCACCACCGGCACCAACAATGCCGACGGCAAGATCATGATGGATCCCATCACGTACACCGAGGCCGGCGAACACACCTACACGCTGCGCGAGACCAAGGCCGGCGCCACCGAGAACGGCATTACTTACAGCATCGCCCAATACACCATCGTGACTACGGTTACGGACAACGGCGACGGCACCCTCAGCGTCGAGCACAAACTGCAGAACGCCGAGGAGGCGACCTTCGAGAATGTCTACAACGTGACCCCCAAGAACTTCAGCGTCACCGACAAGATCATCGCGACCAAGACCCTGACCGGTCGTGACCTCAAGGAAGGCGAGTTCTCCTTCGAGCTCGTCGAGGACGACAAGGTCGTCGCCACCGGCACCAACGACGCGCGCGGCAACATCACGATGAGCGCCGTCAAGTATGACAAGGCCAGAACGCACACCTATGTTCTGCGTGAGGCCAAGGGCGCCGAAGGCAACGGTATCACCTACGACGGCAAGACCTACACCGTCGTGACTACGATCACCGATAACGGTAAGGGCAAGCTCGAGGCGAAGCACGAGCTGAAGGATGCCAAGACTGCGGCATTCGAAAATTCCTACAAGCCGAACCCCGACGAGTTTAGCGTCACCGACAAGATCACTGCGACCAAGGTCCTGACCGGGCGCGACCTCAAGGACGGCGAGTTCTCCTTCGAGCTCGTCGAGGGCAAGGGCAAGGACGCCAAGACCGTCGCCACCGGCAAGAATGACGCCGACGGCAAGATCACGATGAGCCCCATCGAGTACAAAGAGGCCGGCGAGCACACTTACACGCTGCGCGAGGCCAAGGGCAACGCCGGCGGCATCACCTACAGCGACGCCGAGTACACCATCGAGACCACCATTACCGACAACGGTGACGGCACGCTCAAGGCCGAGCATGTCCTGAAGGGCGACAAGCCTGCAACCTTCGAGAATACCTACAGCGCGACCCCGATCAATGCAAACCTCGACTTTGGTCTGAGCAAGGCTATCAACGGTCGCGACTGGAAGGACTCCGACGAGTTTAGCTTTACCATCAGTCCCGCCGAGGGCACCGACGCTCCGCTGCCCAATCCTGCAACCGTGATCATGAGCAAGGCGGATGCGAAGGATGGCGTCGCCGCTATCAAGTTCGGCTCGATCCGCTACACGGCTGCCGGAACCTACAAGTACGAGATTCGCGAGAACAAGGGCAGTGCGGCCGGCATGACGTATGACGAGCATGTCGCGACCGCCGAAGTGACCGTGAATGATAACGGCAAGGGCGTCCTGACCGCCAACGTCACCAAGAAGGAAAACGGCCACTTCACCAACACGTACCGCACTGAGCTCAACTACACCGCGGCCGGCGGCCTTAAGCTCAGCAAGACCCTCTCCGGACGTCCCATGACCGAGGGCCAGTTCACCTTTACCGTGACGCCCGCCGACCAGGCTTCGGCCAATGCGCTCGGCTTGCACGAGGGCGCCAACAGCTTCCAGTCCCATGCGACGGCAGAGGGTGCTGTCGACCGGATTAACATTCTGGCTGACAGGGAGGTCAAGTTTACGCAGGCTGACGCCGGCAAGACCTTCAAATACACCGTGGCCGAGACGAACGACCACAAGCCCGGTTACACCTACGACGATGCTGTCCGTACCGTGACGATTGCTGTCACCGACGATGGTGCCGGTACGATTACCGCTACGACGACCGTTTCCGGCGGTTCCGATAGACCGCTGACCACTGAGTACAAGACTGGTGCTGCTCCGGTCGAGAGCGCCGTGGTTCCGTTCGTCAACAGCTACCGCGCATCGACCGATAGCCCGGGTACTCCTGCCAAGGTCGTTGCCACCAAGAAGCTGACCGGTCGTCCGATGGCCAACGGTGAGTTCTACTTTGGCATCGCCTACGCGGGCGAGACGGAAGCCATCGATGGTACGTGCGTTACCAACTTCAATGGTCAGGTGAGCTTTGGATGGCTGCATTACGACACCGAGATGCTTGCCAACCTGGAGAGCGCCGGGCGTGCCATCCGCGCCGACGCAGACGGCAAGCTTATGTGGACCATCAGCTACACGGCCTTTGAGTACACGAACTTGCTGGCCGACCAGGGCATTACCGCCGCGAAGCCGAGCTTTAGCTTTAAGGTCATCGTTGTCGACAACGGTGACGGAACCCTGACGGCGACGCCCGACTACGGTGGTACCGAGCCCGTGTTCGAGAACGTCTATGGCGCCGAGGCTGCGGATGCCGCACTCGCCGGTACCAAGAAGCTCCAGGCCGCCGAGGGCCTAACCCCGGCCGACATCGCGGGTAAGTTCACCTTTACCGTGGCTGCCGACGAGGACGGTGCCCCGATGCCCGAACTCACGACCGCAACTAACGACGCGGCCGGCAACGTGGACTTTGGCAAGATCCACTTTACGCTCGATGACCTCAACCGCGCCCTGGGCGTGACGTTCGATGCTTCTGACGACGCATCGAACGATGCCGAGACCAACGCCGACAAGGCCGAAGCTGACGAGGCTAATACTGACAAGGTCGCGACTGATGCCGACGCCAGCGCTGATGAGTCCAACGACGAGTCCAAGCCCGCAGCCCCCACCGCTCCGCGCTCGCATACCTTTACCTACACGGTGACCGAGTCCGGTAGTGCTCCTGGCGTGACTAACGACGCCAACGCCACGCGCAAGGTTTCCTACACCGTGACTGACGACGGTGCCGGACATCTGAAGGTCGTGCGCGAAGGCGGCGACGGTGCGGCCTTTACGTTCACCAACACCTACAGCGTGGCGCCCACCGATTCCGTGGTGACCGATCAGGTCAAGACGGTCAAGCGTCTGACCGGACGCGACCTTGCAGCCGGCGAGTTCACGTTTGAGCTGCTTGAGAACGGCACGGTTGTCGCGAGCGGCACCAACGACGCCAACGGCAACGTTACGCTGAACTCGATTCGCTACGAGGCGCCCGGCACGCACACGTACACGCTGCGCGAGGCTTGCCCCAACGCGCTCGGCCTGTACAAGGGCGTCACCTATGACGGCACGACCTACACCGTCGTGACCACCGTCTCCGACAACGGCGACGGCACCCTGACCGCGACGCACAAGCTCGAGGGAACCACCGAGTCGGCTGGCTTTACCAACAAGTATCATGCCATGCCCACTCAGGTCTCCATCGGCGCCATCAAGGTGCTCGAGGGACGCGAGCTCAAGAAGGACGAGTTTAGCTTTAAGCTCGTTGGCGAGGACATCGAGTCCACCGTCACCAACGATGCCGACGGCAAGATCAACTTCGACAAGTTCGAGTACGACGAGCCCGGAACGCACGTCTACACCATCAGCGAGGTCAAGGGCGACGAGGCCGGTATGACCTACGACAAGTCCGTCTTCACCGCGACCGTCAACGTGGTCGATGACGGCGAGGGCAACCTCAAGGCGAGCGTCGCCTTTGCCAAGGGCGACAAGAGCGTCGAGGGCATCGTGTTCAACAACACGTACAAGAAGCCCGAAACGCCCGTGCCGACGCCCGACCCCGGTACGCCCAAGACCGTGACGAACATCGTCAAGACGGTCAAGGGCTTCCTGCCCACCACGGGTGACCAGCAGGCAGCCGCGCTGCTCATGGCGTTTGTCGTCGCCATGTCCGGCGTCGGTGCCCTGATCTGGGGCATCCGTAAGCGCTAGGCAAACCGACAGCGCCCGGGGCCTAAAGGCCCCGGGCCGCCGACGGGGCTAAATCCCGACCTACTCCCACCCCCAGCCGCCACGGAGGCGTCTCCCTTCTCCGTGGCGGCACTTTTGTGCGCAGGGAAGGAGAGCGCGCCACAAAACCGGCCCATCTACTACGTTTAACCGCTTGTCCTCAACCATGTCGAAAAATGCGAAAGCAAAACCGCAGGTAGACGAGTTGCTATTTTGCAGAAAACGCGAGGATGGACGGGGTTTCCGGGTTTAGCCCCGTAATCCGGCATAGTTTTGAAATGGCATTAAATCGGTAGCAGCCATTTAGCTATGCCGGGGCGGTCGGCCGTCGGTTGATTACCCGCGTAGGTAGGCGATGGCGATTTGCGTGCGGTTGCGCAGGCCCATTTTGGCCAGGATTGAGCTGATGTGGTTGCGCACGGTGCCTTCTCCCATATAAGCCGTGGCGGCAATCTCCTTGTTATCGAGGCCGCGGGCGATGAGCTCTGCGACCTCGAACTCGCGGTCGGTCAGACCGGCAAAGGCTGCGGGCCGGCGGGGCGTGCCGGCCTCGGCGCCCGCCCCATCAAAATCGACGTCCTCGATTGCCTTGCCCTCCAGCACACGCTTGCCATCCATGACCTGCGCCAGCGCTGGCGGAATGGTGGCGACATCGGTCTTGATCAGGTAGCCACGGGCACCCAGCCTGAGTGCCGACACAATGTACTCGTCATCCGAGAATGTTGTCAGAAACACCACGCGTGCCGCAGGATCGCGCTCGAGGATTTCGCGCGCCGCCGAAAGGCCATCACGTCCCGGCATTTGAATGTCGAGCAGCGCGATATCGGGCGCATGCTCGGCATAGAGCGCGACCGCGTCATTACCGTCGGCGCCGGTGCCCACCACCTCGATCTGCGGCTGGGCGCCCAGGATAATCTTGAGTGAATCGACCACCAGGCGGTCGTCGTCGACAACTATGAGCCTCATCGGGCGTCATCTCCTTGCTGTTTGGGGACGGTGGCAAACACGCGCCAGCCGGGGGCGCCGGCACGCGGCCCCGCCGTAAAGGTCCCACCAAGCGCCTCGACGCGCTCGCGCATGGAGCCGAGCCCCATGCCTTCTACGGCGTTGCGGCTGCTCGCCGGGATAGCGTTCGCGCCATCATCGGTAACGATGAGCTGGTAAAACGACGGATGCTCCATGCATCGCACGGTAACGTTCTGCGCACGGGCGTGGCGTATGGTGTTGGAGAGCGCCTCGCGCAGGACCGCCGCAAAGCAGTTGGCGACGTTGGCGGGTGCATGTTCGGCCAAAACCTCAAGCTCAATCTGCGGGCCGCTGTCCGAGCGCGCGCCTTCGGCGATGCGCTCGAGCTGCACGGAGAGGTCGGTGGCGTTGTCATTGAGCGCGTGAACGCTGGCGCGCACGAGCTGAAGCGCCTCATCAACGGTGTGCTTGACGTCGGCAAAATCGGCGGCGACGCCGGGCTCGTTGGCGTGGACCACGCGCAGGGCCTCGGTTTGCAGCGAGGCGCGTGTGAGCTGGTGGCCGA
This sequence comes from uncultured Collinsella sp., assembly GCA_934646965.1. GTDB lineage: Bacteria > Actinomycetota > Coriobacteriia > Coriobacteriales > Coriobacteriaceae > Collinsella. The sequence goes on from CAKUEZ010000008.1 coordinate 31,157, forward strand.
CGTTATCGTGAATCTCGCGCGCGATGCGGGCGCGTTCGGCAAGCGTCGCGAGCTCGACTTCGTAGTCCTGGCGGTCGGCAAGGTCGCGGTTGCGCGCTTCGAGCGCCAGGGCGCGTTCTTGCAGCTTATCGCGGGTGCGGCGCATGCGCTCCTGTTCGTGCTCCAACTGCGCGGTGCGCAGCGACAGCAACGTGGCGGCGACCGAAAGGATAGCGGTTAGCAGGAGTGTTCGGGTGGCGAGCGCACCGCCGCGAAGGTCCGCGACGAGCGTGCAGGCAAAGACGACGCCAATTGCCAGCGCGGGCCAGATGCGCTCGCGGCGCACGCGCCGCGCGATGTCGTAGAAGGCGAGGGGTGCGAACGGCGCAAACGGCGGCACGAAGGCGGCCGCAACGACGTAGACGTAGCTCGCGGCTTCGCTCGCGTGACGGGCACGTTCTTCCTGCGCGACTTCGGCCAAGGCGGTGATGATGACGCCAAGGCAAAACGCTGCGACCAAGCGAGCGTCCACAGCAAGGCCCAAGGCGGCCGCGATGCAGCACGCCAGCACGATCGATTTGTCGAATAGCCTGTTCATACGGGTATTGTACGCGATGCCGCGCGCGGGGGAGGCGCCACCCGGGGCAACCGTGACATTCCTCCTGCGCCTCCTTCTGTGCCGTCGCCCCGCCGCACTCGTGACAAAGCTCACTGGTGCGGCCCGCCCGCTCCTGCGATGATGCAATCGTACCGGGCCGCAATCAACGGAAGGGCCGCCTCATGACCGACATCGTCCACGTCGAAAACCTCGTCAAGCGCTATGACGATCTTATCGCGCTCGACCACTTTAACCTGAACATCGCCCCTGGCGAGATATTTGGCCTGCTCGGCCCCAACGGCTCGGGCAAGACCACGTCCATCAACTGCATCTTGCAGCTGCTCGCCTACGACAAGGGCACCATCGAGCTGTTCGGCGAGCCCATGACGCCCGCCCGCTACGACCTCAAGCGCCGCATCGGCGTGGTGCCGCAGCAGGTGGCGGTGTTCGACGAGCTCACCGTGCGCGAGAACATCGATTATTTCTGCAGCCTCTACGTCAACGACCGCAAGCGCCGCCGCGCGCTGGTGGACGAGGCGATCGACTTTGTCGGCCTGGGCGACTTTACCAAGTTCCGCCCCGGCAAGCTTTCGGGCGGCCTGGCACGTCGCCTTAACATCGCCTGCGGTATCGCGCACAAGCCCGAGCTCATCTTCTTTGACGAGCCCACGGTGGCGGTCGACCCGCAAAGCCGCAACGCCATCCTGGAGGGCATCTGCCGCCTGCGCGACGAAGGCGCTACGGTGGTGTATACCAGCCATTATATGGAGGAAGTCGAGCAGATCTGCAGCCGCATCATGATCATGGACGGCGGGCGCGTGCTGGCGCAGGGCACCAACGACGAGCTCAAGCGCATGATCCAGATGGGCGAGAAAATCGTGATCGAGGTCGGCGAGGTGCCGAGCGCGGCACTCGCTGCCGTTGCGAGTCTGCCGCATGTCCTGGACTTGGCGGCGACGGCGGGCCAGCTCACGTTCTCGTGCGAGGCGAGCCCGCATAACCTGACCGACATCCTCGACGCGCTGCGCTCGCACGACGTGCCGCTCGGCCGCATCTACTCCGAGCCGCCGACCCTCAACGACGTGTTCCTCGAGATCACCGGCCGCGAGCTGCGCGACTAGGGGGCAGCCATGTTCAACACCATCATTATCACGGTCAAGACGCTGCTGCGTCGGCCGAGCACGTGGGTCTGGGGCGCGATCTTTCCCATTGCGCTTTCCACGATGTTCATGTTTATGTTTGCGAACCTGAGCTCCGACGGCAAGATCGACCCGGTGCCGGTGGCCGTTGTCGCCGACGAAGCCTGGGACGCTTCGACCTTTAAGGACGTGGCGACGTCACTTGCCAAGGAGGGCGACGATCGGCTGCTCGAGATTCGCGAGTGCGAGGATGTGACCGCCGCGAACCGTGCGCTCAAGGTCGGCGAGGTCGCGGGCATCTATACGGTCGATGATGCGGGCGCGCCCAAGCTCACCCTGCTTTCGAGCTATGACAGCTCGCGCGCTTCGTCGGTGCTCACCGACCGCAGCATCCTTGAGACGGTGGCAAGCTCGTATACGCAAAATGCCGAGCTCATGGCCCAGATTGCCCAGGACAACCCGGCGGCGCTCGCCGATCCGGAGGCGGTCGCCCGCGCCCTGTCGCTCGAGGGCGGAACCCGCCGCGTGAGCCTGACACGCACCACGCCCGACGGCACGACCATCTACTACTACGCGCTCTTTGGCCTGGTAGCGATGATGTCTGCCGAGTTTGCCGCCTTGAGCGTCGTTGACCTGCAGCCCAATCTGTCGGGCCTTGGTGCCCGCCGCTGCGTGGGTGGCCTTTCCAAGACGGCGTCGCTGGCCGGTATCTTTATCGGCTCGTGGCTGGTCTCCTTTGCCTCGATGGCGGTCGCGATTGGCTACGTGCGTTTGGTCGTCGGCGTCGACTTTGGCGGGCGCGAGGGGCTGTGTCTGCTAGGCGGCGCCGCATCCGCGCTTGCCGCCACGGGCCTGGGGCTCTTTGTGGGCACGCTGCCCGTTAAGGGAGGCAAGGCGTCCAAGTCGGGTATCCTCACGGGCTTCGCCACCACGTGTGCCCTGTTCGCCGGCCTTTACGGCGAGCCGGCGATGGCGCTTGCCGATGACGTCGCCCGCGCCTGCCCGGCCGAGTGCTGGCTCAACCCCGTCAAGCTCATCTGCGACATGTTCAACCGTCTGTATTTCTTTGAGGACCTGGGACCGTTTGCCGTCCGCGCAGGCGCGCTCGTCCTGATGGCCCTGGTGTTTGTCGTTGCCGCCACGCTGATCTTTGGAAGGAGCCGCTATGAGCACCTTTAAGACTGCGCTTCGCATGGCGCTGGCGCACCCGTTTTACCTGCTCATCTATACGGTGTTTATCTCGCTCATGGGCGTGTTCATCGCGGCTTCGGTGAGCTGGAATTCGTCGCAGCTTACCGAGTACGAGCCCTATGACGCCAACGTGATTGTGGTCGACCGCGACAACAGCGACCTCTCGCGGGCGCTCACCAAGCACCTGGGTTCGCGCTTTGACCTGGTCACAGGCGTCGGCGACGACACGTACGACCTTGCGGATGCGCTCTCCAAGAGCAACAGTGCCAAGGGCGGCGCCGACTGCGTGTTCTTTATCCCGGAGGGATTTGAGGGCGACCTGATTGCGGCCGCCCGTGCGGGGGAGACCTTGCCCAAGCTCGACGTGACGTACGGCTCCGGCACCATGGCGGCGGCGCTTTCGTCTGCCGAGGCCTCGCGCTGGATCTCGCTCGCGGGCGCTGCGGCGGCGCTGGAGCCTGCCGCCTCCGACGGCGACGTCGCCAAGGCCGCCGAGCACGCCGCCGCCAAGCGCGCCGAGGTCCAGATCGAGCAGGTCAAGGTCGACTCCACGGCCGCCGCCACGCTCGAGTCGTATTTCAACTTTGGCGCGTATGCGATCATCTCATCGGTCATCGTGTCGGTGGGCCTGGTGTTCTCGGGCATGAACGAGCCCGAGCGCGTGCGCCGTATGGATGCCGGCCCGGTCTCCGAGCGTCAGCGCTCGCTCGCCGTGTTCGCGGCCGCCGCCGTGCTCACCGTTTGCATCTGGCTTGTGTCGAGCATGATGGGCGTCGTGGGCTTTGCCGGCGCGGTTGCCGAGGTCGGCGTGGGCCGCGTGTGCCTGGCGCTGGCGGCGACGTTTGCTCTGGCGCTGACGCCGCTGGCCGTTGGCTTTACGCTGTCGGGCCTGGGTGCGCGCGAGGAGCTGCTCAACGGCGTGGGCAACCTGCTCGGCATGCTCATGACGTTTTTGGGCGGCGCCTGGATGCCACTGTCGCTCATGGGTTCGGCCGTGCAGACCGTGGCGCACTTTGTGCCGACGTATTGGGTGAACGACGCAATCGGCAAGGCGCTCGCCTCGGATCTGACGTCTGCCGTGCTGGGCGACATCGCCTGCGACCTGGGCGTCACCGTGCTCTTCGCCGCCGCCATCGCCGCCGTAGGCCTAGCCCTCACCCACAACAAATCCCACGCCTAACCGCCTAGCCATCGGGTACTCATTGGGGACAGACTTAAATGACCAAGAGTGGTCATTGGGGACAGACTTAAACGACTAGTCATTGGGGACAGTCTTTGCCGATCCGCCGGCTTGCCGGTCGGGTTGGCAAAGACTGTCCCCATCTGTCGGCAGGAGAGGAACGTCCCGGGGACCACTCATTGGGGACAGACTTAAATGAGCGATTTCACTCATTTAAGTCTGTCCCCAATGAGTAGGTTGGAAAAAGTCGCGCCTGTCGCTTAAAAATAGTTCACCTAGGTTTACTATAGCCCTAGAAAAGTAGCAGAAGGCTAACAATGGGGGATAGTATGGCGACGAAACAGGCCTACGTCCAGGTCAAAGGGCTCAAGAAACACTATAGCGACGGCGATGCGCGCCTGACAGTGCTCGACGGCATTAACACGTCCATCAGCCGCGGCGAGATCTGCGTTATGCTGGGACCCTCGGGTTCGGGCAAGTCGACGTTCCTCAACCTCATCGGCGGCCTGGAAGACGCCGACGACGGCTCCATCATGGTAGACGGCTGCGACCTGACGACGCTCAAGCCCGCCGACCTGGGCGAGTATCGCCGCCGCGAGCTGGGCTTCGTCTTCCAGTTCTACAACCTGGTGCCCGACCTCACCATCAAGGAAAACATCGAGGTCACGGCGCACCTGTCCAAAAACCCGCTCAATATCGATGACCTGCTGCGCTCGCTGGGCCTCTACGAGCACCGCAACAAGTTCCCGCGCCAAGTCTCGGGCGGCCAGCAGCAGCGTTGCGCCATCGGCCGTGCGCTCGTCAAAAACCCGGGCCTGCTGCTGTGCGACGAGCCCACGGGCGCGCTCGATTACAAGACGTCCAAGGAAATCCTGCAGCTCATGGAGGACGTCAACCGTACCTACGGCTGCACCATCATCATCGTCACCCACAACGCCGCCATCGCCCACATGGCCAACCGCGTGCTGCGCCTGCGCGACGGGCGCATCGTCGAGGACGAGCTCAACGAGTCGCCCGTCGCGGCCGCCGAGCTCGATTGGTAGGCGGCGCCATGTCACCTCTCGCAAAACGACTTCCTCGCGAGCTGCGCCGCAATATCGGCAAGTACCTGGGCATCTTTTTGCTTATGTGCGGAAGTATCGCCCTCACGTCGGGCTTTTTGCTCGCAGCACATTCTATCGGCTGCCTTATCGACGACATGCGCGACGAGTACACCATCGAGGACGGCCGCGTGACCACCTCCTTCGAGGCGACCGACGACCAGCTTAAGGCCGCCGAGGAAGCGGCGGAGGACGTCGGCGGCATCACGCTCTACAAGAACTTCTCCATCGATGCCATTATCAAAAAGGCGTCCGACGACGACGGCACCAAGCGCACCCTGCGCACCTACGCGCACCGTACCAAGGTCGATATTGCGTCCTACTGCGAAGGCGGGCAGCCCCGCGCGGGCGACGAGGTGGCCATCGACCGCGTCTTTGCCACCAACAACGATCTTGCCGTGGGCGACAAAGTCGAGCTCGAGGGCCGCACCTACACCATCTGCGGCATCATGACGCAGCCCGATAGCCAGGCGCTGTTCCTCAACAACTCCGACTTTACGGTGAACACCATCACCTATGGCGTGGCCGAGGTCACCGACGCCGGATTTGCCGCGCTCGAGGACGCCGGCGGCGCGCCCGCCTACACGTACTCCTTTACCTTTAGCGACCGCGACCTCTCCACCGCGGACCGCATCGATGCCGAGCAGGATATGGTCGAGGCGCTGACCGACGCCGATGCGCGCGTGGACGACCTGACCGATGCCGATTCCAACCAGGGCATTGGCTATGCACGCGACGATGTGGACGGCGACTCCATGATGTGGACGAC
>CAKUEZ010000009.1 GCA_934646965.1 uncultured Collinsella sp.
GTCGATGGCTCCGACTACCGCGAGGTTCAGGATCTGGAGAACGAGCTTGCCACCCTGGCCAAGCGTCTGGACAAGATCGAGCACACCCGCAAGGACGTCGTCGTCGCCCATAAGGAGGCGCTCGACCGCGAGGCCCGCGCGCAGGCCATCATCGCTAAGTTTGAGGAGGGCGTGAAGGCAGACACCAAGGCCGCCCGCGCCAAGGCCGCCGATCTGCAGGCTCAGATTGACGCCGCCACCAAGGAGCGTACCGCCCTTGCCGCAACCCTGCCGACCGACGTGCTCAGCGACTACGAGCGCCTGCTCAAGCAGTTCCGCGGCCTGGCGGTCGAGACCATCCAGGGCAACATCCCCACGGTCTGCCACACCGCGCTGCAGGCGTCGTCCATGAGCGACCTTAACCACGATGGTAGCGAGATCACGCACTGCCCGTACTGCCACCGCCTGCTGGTACTCCCGAGCAAGGAAGCTTAAACGATGGCGGCCCCCAACAATTCAATGCAACTTGAGGGAAAAACGATCCTGCTGGGCATTACCGGCGGGATCGCCGCCTATAAGTCGTGCAATATCGTGCGCCTGCTGCAAAAGCGCGGCGCCCGCGTCAAGGTCGTTATGAGCGAGCATGCCACCGAGTTTGTGGGCCCGCTCACCTTTCGTGCGCTCACCAATGAGCCGGTTGCCGTCGGACTGTTCGACGATCCGTCCGACCCAATCCATCACATTTCTCTGGCGCAGGAGCCCGACCTGGTGGTCGTGGCGCCCGCGACGGCCAATATCATCGCAAAGATGGCCAACGGCATCGCCGACGACCTCATCTCCACCACGCTGCTGGCAACGCCGCGACCCATCCTGATCGCGCCGGCCATGAACAACGGCATGTGGAAAGCACCGGCCACACAGGCCAACATGGCCACGCTGCGCGACCGCGGCGTGCATGTGGTGGGTCCGGGCAGCGGCTACCTTGCCTGCGGCGACGTGGACACGGGCCGCATGAGCGAGCCCGAGGACATCGTCGAGGCCGTCTGCAGGGTGCTCAATCCCGTGCCGCAAGACCTGGCGGGCAAGCGCATCGTGATCACCGCCGGTCCTACGCACGAGCCGATCGACCCCGTGCGCTTTATCGGCAATCGGTCGTCGGGCAAGATGGGCATCGCTCTGGCGGGGGAGGCCGCTCGCCGTGGTGCCACGGTCACGCTCGTGCTGGGACCGACGTCGCTCGACGTTCCCTGCGGCGTTGAATGCGTGCGCGTGCAGACCGCTGCAGAGATGCTGCAGGCGGCCCTGAGCGTCTTCCAGACGGCCGATGCGGCCATTTGCGCGGCCGCCGTCGCCGACTACACGCCCGCTGCCCCTGCTGACCACAAGCTCAAAAAGGCCAACGAGCGCTTGGATTGCATCGAACTGGTCGAGACGGTCGATATTTTGGCCGAGCTTTCGCGCCAAAAGGGGGAGCGGTGCGTAATCGGCTTTGCGGCCGAGACCGATAACGTCGTTGAGTACGCGCAGCGCAAGCTCGCCCGCAAAGGTTGCGATGCTATTATCGCCAACGATGTCTCACGCGCCGATTCAGGCTTTGGAACCGATACCAACAAGGCCTGGATCGTGAGCACAACGGGTACGCAAGAACTTCCCGTGCTAACAAAACCCCAGCTCGCAGATACAATTTTGGACTTGCTTCAAAATTTGTAAAAAAGTTCTTGCACAAGGACAAAGTTTCGGGTTAATATACTCCCTGTTGCGAGCGAGAGCAGAGCAACAAACAAAAGCTTCGGGACGTGGCGCAGCTTGGTAGCGCACTTGACTGGGGGTCAAGGGGTCGCTGGTTCGAATCCAGTCGTCCCGACCAGAAGTTTGCAGGTCAGACACCTAGTGCCTGACCTTTTTTGTTTTAAGCAATTGCTTAATTTTCAGTAAGCAACAGGGTGCCAAAAATCTACCTACGCGATAGTCGCCTTTTGCGGTTAATTGCGCGTTTTGCACACGCATGAGCCGATTTATTAACGCGATATGAATCTACATACGCGTAGCTGGTATACAGCCGAGTACAGGCTGTATTTATCGCGGCGATTAACACAGATATATCGACTGTAACGTACAAGCGTGTCGCTGTATTTATTCCAGTAGTTCACTTGATCGGTGGACAAGTGGGCTGTTGCTACGAGATGCCAAACAGGATGGACTCCATACGAGGATGCTGCAGAGATATTGGCAGGGGAGTGCGGCAGGCGCTCTGAGAGCCGCTGTATGACCCCATGTCTCCTTAACTCGATAATTTGTGTTTCATGGCACGAATCGGTCGAGCAATTGTCAAAAGGAAGGCCCATACAGGATTGCACGGGCCTTACATCAGATCAAATTTGAGCTAGAAGCACCAAGCGGGGCAGACGCAACACCATCTCGTCGCGGCCTCGGCGAGCGACATATCGCAGTCAAGGCAGACATCGAGGAATACCTCAGATCCCGCACAGGGGGACCGCGATGGTGGCCACCGCGCCGCCAGAGGGGCCGTTGGCGAGCGAGACGGAGCCCCCGTGGGCGCTCGCGGCCTCGGAGGCGACATGGAGGCCGAGCCCGTAGTGGCGGCCTCCGTCGCGCGAAGAGCGGGACGAGTCGTCTGTGAAGAGGCGCTCGCAGCCGCGTTCGAGGGCGGCGGGAGAAAAGCCCGGTCCGTCGTCGGCGACCTCGATGACGAGGCGCCCTTCCGCAACGTCGCAGGAGACAGCCACGCGCGAGCGTGCGTGCTCGGCGGCGTTGGCCACGAGGTTCGCGGCGGCTCGCGCCAGGGTTGTTCGGTCGAACGGGGCCTCGGGCGCGCCCGCGACAGCGGGGCCCGTGGCCACGTCAAGCGCCACGCCTCGCGCCCGGGCGATCTGGGCGGCCTCGGCGAGAACCTGCTCGCAGAGCTCGGCCGGCCGCATGGGGACCCTCTCCGCCCCGCCGGACCCGCGCGAGGCCTCGATTAGCAGGCGCACGTAGCTGTCGAGCCTTTCGACACCGCCGGCTATGTCGCGCGCGGCGGCCGAGAGGTCGCCGTCATTCTCGTCTTCCAGCTCCTCCGCCACGAAGTCGGCGTTGGCGCGCAGCACGGTGAGCGGCGTCTTGAGGTCGTGGGCGAGCGACGCCATCTGCTCGCGCTGCCCCCGCTCCGCGGCCCAGCGGGCCTCGAGCGACTCGGCGAGGGAGGCCCGCATGGCGTCCATCGCGGCGAGGACGTCGTTCACCTCGCGCACGTTGGTGCTGCCGACCGCGAAGTCGAGCTCCCCCGCGCCGACGCGCCCCGCCGCCTCCGCGAGCGGCGCCATCTTGCGCGAGATCACGCGGCTCGCGCGGCGCGCCACGAGCGCGAGCGCGAGCGCGCTTCCCGCCGCAGCGCCGACGAGCATGAGGCTCTGCGGGTTAGGAAGCAGGCCGGCGAGGTCGCGCGAGACCCACTGCGGCAGGTACTCGCTGACGAGTGCGCAGGCCTCGCCGCCCTTGAGCGGGAACGCGGCGTAGGTGAGGCCCGAACCCCCGCCCTCGATCTCCACTGTGCCTGGATCCGCGGCGAGTGCCGTACGGGCCATTTCCTTCGCGTCCTCGAGCCGCGTGCCCTCGAGGTCTGTCATCAGCACGTATCCGTCCTTGTTCAGGATGAGGTAGCGGTACGCCGTCGGCACGTCCTGCTGCCCGCAGACGCCATCGCGTGCCAGGCCCTCCGCGACCTCGCGCGCATTGGCCGGCCCCCAGCTTGCCTCGTAGACGAAGCCCGCGTTGATCGCCACGGAGAGCACCATGAACGAGGCGACCCACGCCATGGCGACCGCCGCGAACGCGTAGGCGAAGTAGCGCGCGATGACGAAGGAGAGCGGCATGCCCCCGCGACCTCGCGCCCCGATACTCAGAGCTGCCACTTGTACCCCATCCCCCAGACGGTCGCGATCGGATCGGCGCCGGCCTCGGAGAGTTTCCTCCGGGCGCGGCTGACCTGCATGGATATGGCCGCGTCGTCGGCGTCGCTCTCCCAGCCGAGCACCGCCTCGCGTATCTGGGTGCGGCTCATGACCTGCCCGGGGTGGCGGGCGAGGTACTCGCAGATGGCGTACTCGGTGGGCGTGAGCGGCACGGCCTCGCCGCCCACGGCGAGGCCGCGTGCCCCGAGGTCGATTCGCACCTCCCCGAAGGAGAGGGCGTGCGAGCGCGGCCGGCGCTCACGGCGTAGATGGGCCGCGACCTTGGCGCGCAGCTCCGCGGCCCCGAAGGGCTTGCGGACGTAGTCGTCGGCGCCCAGGCCGTAGCCGGCCACGGCGTCCTCCTCGGCCACGCGCGCGGTCAGGAAGACGATGGGGCCGTCGAAGTCCGGGCGGATCTGCCGCACGAGCTCGAAGCCGTCGAGCCCCGGCATCATGACGTCGCAGAGCACGAGGTCGAAACGCGAGAGGTCCATCCCCGGGACCGCCGTCGGGTCCGCCGCCCTGACGACCTCATGGCCGTCGCGGCCGAGGACGCGCGCGAGCGCGTCGAGGATCGCCCGTTCATCATCTACTGCCAGTATCCTCGCCATGTTGACCTCCTGAAACTCTCGTCGGAATTGTACTAGCGCCGCGCTCAGCGGTCCAGAGCCCTGCGCGCAGCCGCGGGTGCCTCGGCCGCGTCGCACGCGCGGTAGCGCACGCCCGAGCCGCCGCGCGCCTCGATCTCGAGCCAGCCCTCGCCGTCCGACTCCCGCCCGAAGAAGATGAGCTGGAGCTCTCGAACACTGCCTCTGTCGTCCGCCGCGTCCACCAGGTAGACGTAGTTTGCCCCCGCCCCAGTGGCGTCGGCGTAGGAGCTCGCGTGGCCGCCGGGCTCGGGCGCGGGCGCCCACATGGCGATCTCAGGGTTGGGCAGCACGCGGTCGGCAATCGAGCGTAGCGCCGACCCCCAGCCGGCGTCGAGCAGGGCATTCCCGCCCAGGACGAGCGCTGCGGAGAGGAGGACGAGCACGGCGGCGAGCAGCTTCTTACGCATCTACCCTCCCGTCCTCGAAGCGGCAGAACCAGGCGAGAAGGACGGCGTCGGCTGCCAGGGTGAGCACGAGGCTAGCGAGCGCAGTCGTGAGGAGAGGGCCCGCCGCGCGTGCGGCGTCGATGAAGGCCTCCACCCCGAGCGACCCCAGGCGCGCGGGCCAGGCGAGCGGCACCCAGCTCAGGGGCGTCGCCAGGGCACCGGTGAGCTCACCGGTCATGAGGCCGTGCGCAAGTCCGCCAACCGAGAAGAACGCGAGGAGCATACCCGCCGCGCCGGCGCCGATGGCGGCGTTGCGGCCGAGGCGCAGGGCCAGGCCGAGCCCCAGCGCGTAGAGGGGCAGGCTGCCCAGCACGATGCCCGCCCACGCGGCCGCAAGCGGAGCGGACCCGAGCGGCAGGCGCCCGGCAACGGCGAGCACGGCCCCGAACACGCCGAGCGCCACGGCCAACGCGCCCGCGCCGAGCGCCGCAAGGGCGAGCAGCTTCGCCGCGACGGCGCGCCCGCGCGAGGGGACCGCCGTGAGGTTGGCGAGGCGCCCGGCGGAGCGCTCCTCGTCCACGGCGAGCCCGCAGACGATGGCGGACATGAGCGGCATGAGGGCGCCGAGAAACTGGACGTAGGCGTCCGCGCCCAGCGCCGGGTCCCATCGGGCTACGGAGAAGTACTCGCCGCAGGCAAGACCGGCTGCCAGGCCGCAGACGAGGTGCACCGCCGTGAGCGGGGAGCGCGCCAGGCGCAGGGCCTCGGAGAGCAGGGCCCGCGAGAGAGTCATGCGCGGCGTCGGGTCGGAGAGTCGTGTCATGGCCATCACCTCTCCTCGGAGCGCGCGAACCAGGCCGCGCCCGCCGCCGTGAGCGCGGCGAACGCGAGCGCGCAGACCGCAAGGCCCGCCAGCGTGAGCATGCCATCCGCCGCGAGCGCCCCGCCAAGCGCCATGTCCGCCGCGAGTGGCTCGCCGCTCGGCAGCACGGGGATGAAGCTCGTGGGGATGACCATGCTCGCCGACGGCGGAAAGAGCTGCGGCAGCGGCACCAACGACCAGGCGAACCCACCCACGAGCTGCGCGACGAGCGGGCAGAAGATGCCCGCGAGCATGCCGAGCCGCGCCGTGAGAAAGAGCCCTGCGGGGATCATCCACGCCGCGGTCACCGTGTTGACGAGCGCGCAGAGGAGCATCGTGAGCGTGCCCGCGACCGTGAGGCCCTGCGAGGAGAACGCCGATCCCGCGAGGTAGATGCCGAAGACCACGAGGTTCGAAAGCGTGCAGAGCGCGAGGCACCAGAGCGCCTTGGCCCACCAGGCGCGCCCGAGCGGGAAGCCCAGGCCCAGAAGCCCCCGCATCCGCGTGCGAGCGTCCGCCCGCGCGACGCACGCCACCACGAGCGAGAGACACACGGGCAGGAAGAGCGCGTACCAGTAGTTCCACGCGCTGAAGATCTGCACGCCCCGGTAGGGCATCGCGCCGAGCAGCGGCATCGGCAGCGCCATGAGCACGGCCAGGCGAACCGGTGCCGCGTGGCGCGACTTCAGGGCCTCGGCGCGCAGGGCCGCGAGCAGGCCGCCTTTCTCGCCCGTCATGCCGCCACCTCCCCGCGCGCTCGTCGCCCTTCCCGGCAGAAGCTCATGAAGAGTTCCTCGAGGTCCTGCCCGGGACGAAGCGCATCCTCGTAGGCGAGGCGCCCCCCGCAGATGATGCCGATGGTGTCCGCCATCTGCTGCACTTCGGAGAGGATGTGGCTCGAGACGATCACCGTCGTACCCGCCGCCGCGAAGCCGCGGATCTGGTCGCGCAGCTCCTCGATGCCGATGGGGTCGAGGCCGTTGGTGGGCTCATCGAGCACGAGCAGGCGTGGCCGGGCGATCAGCGCCAGCGCGAGCCCCAGGCGCTGCCGCATGCCCATCGAGAAGCGCCCGGCGCGCTTCTTCCCGGTGTCCGCGAGGTCCACGGCGGCGAGCACCTCATCTATGCGGCTCTCGGGAAGGCCCAGCAGCGTGGTGCGCACGCGCAGGTTCTCGCGCGCGGTGAGGTTGGGGTAGAGCGGCGCCTCCTCGATGAGGCTGCCGATTGCGTAGAGGTCCTCGCGGCGCCAGGCGTGCCCGGCAAAGAGGATCTCCCCGGCCGTCGGCCGCAGCATCCCGCAGATCATCTTGAGCGTTGTCGACTTGCCGGCGCCGTTGGGACCGAGCAGCCCGTACACCTCGCCCTCGCGGATATGAAGGCTCACGTCGGCCACGGCATCCTGCGCCTGGTCGCCGCGGCCGAAGCGCTTGGTGAGCCCGCGTGTCTCGAGCATATAACCCATGGGTTTATCCTTTCTCTTCCGGGAGCGCGGGCCGAGTCACCGTGCCCGCGCGCCTCACCTTTCGGGTTCACCATCCATGGTGGGGTGCGTTTCTAACGAAGCCGTAACGGCCGTTGGGTTCTTTTGGCGCCAACCCTTCTCGACCCGCACATCATGATTAATTTGCTTAAGGCAACAACTTTCCCGATCGACGTAATCACCGAATCAAAACGTGTACATCAGCCATCAAAGATGCCGAAAAATGTCGTTTTTGGTGGCTGATGTATACAAATGCAGAATCCCGCGTAGCCCAGAAGCACCCTCCATATGTCTGGACTCTCTATGGGCGCGCTGGATAGACATCGCCGGAACGGGTATAGTATCGAAAGTTTTGTCGTTAACCAGCGGGGGAGTCCTGTGGGAATCAAAAAGAAGATCAAAAAGGAGCTTATCGGCACTTCCGATTACCCGTCGAATAAGATCTTTACGATCTCCAATTTCATTACCTTTACGCGCCTGGTCCTCACGCTCGTTTTTTTGTACCTGTTTGTGACGGACAACAACCGCGTCGTCGCCATCGTGATCTATGCCATCGCTGCCTCAACCGACTGGATGGACGGACAGATCGCCCGCATGACCAAGACGGTCTCGTGGCTCGGCAAAGTCATGGACCCCATTTGCGACCGCGCGCTCTTGTTTACGGGCGTTCTGGGTCTGGTGGTACGCGGTGAGTTGCCCATCTGGGTCTGCGTACTCATCATCGGTCGCGATATCTATTTGGGTATCGGCTCGCTCATCGTGCGCCATTACCACCCTCGTCCCATCGACGTCGTCTTTCCCGGCAAAATCGCCACAGCGTTGCTCATGACCGGCTTTTCATTCATGTTGTTGGGCATCCCCGTCGTCGATGGCTGGAACCTGCTGCCCTCCACGTTTACGGCGTTTCCGGGTCTGAACGGGAGCTCGGTGCCGCTCGGCATTTTCTTTGTCTACGGCGGCGTGATCTTCTCCATGCTTACCGCTGTCATTTACTCCGTTAAGGGCGGAGTGGCCATTAAACAGGCCATCGCGCATCCAGAGGACGAGGACGTCGACTTTCTCAACCCCGAAATCGAAGACTGATTCATTGGGGTATGATTACGTACGGTTCATTCTTTGCGGCATGTCCGCGTTAAGTTAGGGGTTGTCATGGACAACATGGTTAACAATATGCCTCAGAACGATAAGACCGCGGACGCTACCTGCGTTTTCCGCGTTCCCTCGAGCGATGTCACCGTTCCCGACCTTATGGCCAACGTGCGCATCACCGCCCCCGTTCTTTCCATCGTCAAAGGTCCGCAGACCGGCGCCGCCTTTGAGCTCGAGGATGACTGCACCACGATCGGCCGCGATCCCGCGAACGGCATCTTCCTCAACGACATGACTGTCTCGCGCAGCCACGCACGCATTATTCGTGAGGGCCTGGGCGCTCGTATCGAGGATCTTGGCTCGCTCAACGGCACCTGGGTCGATGGCGCCATCGTCAACGCCGCTCCGCTGCACGACGGTTCTTCCGTTCAGATCGGTACGTTTACGCTCATCTACCACGAGAGCACGCCGGAGCGCATCGAAACCGGTGAGTAGGTAATGGCCGAACGCAACTATCTGAGTATCGGCCAAGTCGTCAACCTACTTCGAGGCGCATACCCCGATCTTTCGAACTCAAAAATTAGATTTTTAGAAGATGAGGGGCTCATTACCCCTCATCGTACGCCTAAGGGTTACCGTCAGTACTCTAAGGAGGACGTTGATCGTCTGGAGGTCATCCTGCATCTGCAGAAGACCCGCTACATGCCGCTCAACGTCATCAAACAGCGCCTGGAAAATGCCACCGACTTGTCCACGCTCGCCTACGAGGTTGGCTTGCTGTCCGATGTTCCACTCAAGACGGAACCCAAAGAGACCAAGCAAAAGCTGCATCCTATCGAGACGATCCCCGACATGTTGGGCGTCGATATCTCGTTTATCCGTTCTTTAGCCGAAAACGACCTCATTCGCATCATCAAGAGCCCGCAGAACCGCGAACTTGTCGATGGTCGAGATTTCCCGATTATCCGCTACTGCTCGGAGCTGTCGCGTTTCCACATTGAGCCGCGCAACCTGCGTCAGTATGTGTCGTCGGCCAACCGTGAGTCCTCGATGTTCGAGCAGGTGCTCGTGAGCATGCTCGGCATGGATACCTCCGATGACGAGCGCGACGCTAAGCTCGAGCGCGCGTTTAAGAAGCTGCACGACCTCACGGAGGGCGTCCACACCGCACTGCTCAAGAACCGTGTCTTCGAGTCGCTTAACGCCGTGGTCGAGGATGCCGATATCGACGCACTCGACGAGGAGATCGCTCGCTCCGAATCCACCAAGGCCAAAAGCGAAGAGGCCGCCAAGTCTGAGCCCTCAACGAGCGATGACTCTATCGTCAAGCCGCTCAAGGTCGTCGCCCCCTCGCATGCCCCGTCTGCCAAAGCTGGCAAATAATCGCCGCCATTCATCCGGCAATCCATGAAAGGTCACGCAATGTACGACTTCGAATCTCATATCGTCGACATCCCCGACTATCCCGAGCCCGGAGTCGTCTTTAAGGACATCACACCGCTCTTTGGCAATCCCGAGGCGCTCAAGGCCATGACCGATGCACTCGCCGAGCATTTTGCCGGCATGGGCATCACCAAGGTCGTCGGCCCCGAGGCTCGTGGCTTTATGGTGGGCGTGCCCGTGGCCGTGGCCCTGGGCGCCGGCTTTGTTCCCGCACGTAAACCGGGTAAATTGCCGCGCGAGACGGTGAGCCAGAGCTATGAACTCGAGTACGGAACCGATTCCATCGAGATCCATGCCGACGCCATCAGCTCTAAAGATACCGTGTTGATTCTAGACGACTTGGTCGCGACGGGCGGAACCGTCGAGGCAACAGGTAAACTGGTGCGAGATATGGGCGCTAAGCTCGTGGGTTACGGCTGTATCCTTGAGCTTGCGTTTCTCAACCCGCGCAAGAAGCTCACGCCTCCCGATGGGGACGTTGAGCTCTTTAGCCTGGTGACGGTGGACTAGCCGTTACCCTAGTATTGGAAAGGAAGCTACATGCGCACAGCAAACACGCACAGAAACATGGCACGCTGCGCTGCTACGGCAACCCTCGCTTGTGTTTTGGGCCTGGGCCTCACGGCTCCGGCCTACGCCGATACCGCATCCGACCTTGCCGCTGCCCGTACCAAACTCGAGCAGATCGGCACCCAAACCCAGCAGATTCACGAAGAACTCGCCACGCAGACGCAGGCGCTCGACCAGACTGCTGGCGAGATCACGCAAAAGCAGCAGGAGATTGCCGAGGGTCAGGCCAAGCTTTCGACCTATGTCGCTGGCGAGTATAAGACCGGTGGCATGAGCCTACTGCAGGTTCTGACCGGCGTCGACGACCTGGGCGACATGCTCAACCGCCTGTTCTACTATGGCAAGGTCTCCGACAAGCAGGCCCAGACCATTCAGGAGGTCAAGGACCTCAAGCAGCAGCTCACCGATAAGCAGGCCGAGCAGGAGAAGAACGTCGCCGAGACCCAGAAGAAGGTCGACGAGCTTAACGCCCAGCAGGCTGAGGCTCAGAGCGTCGTGAACTCTCTGGATTCGCAGCTGCAGGCAGAGCTTGCCGCTGAGGCCGAGGCAAATGCTGCGCTGCAGGCCGGCATCAACGCCAGTACCGCCGAGAAGGCCACGGTGAGCAACGACACCGCCGGTACGACCGAGAACACCAATCAGGGTGGCGGCGCGACCAACAACGGCGGTCAGACCAATAACAACCAGGGCGGCGGATCTACCCAGACCACGCCGACCCAGCAGCCCTCGACGCCCGCTCCGGCTCCTACGCCTTCCGCACCGAGCCAGTCCGTTGATGGTGGCTCCGTTGTTTCGCGCGCCTATAGCAAGCTCGGTTACGCTTACTCCTGGGGCGGCATTGGACCGAACAGCTTTGACTGCTCCGGCTTTGTAAGCTACTGTCTCACCGGCCGTTATTGCCGTCTGGGCACCACCGGTACCTTTATGGGTTGGACCCGCGTTTCCGACCCGCAGCCCGGTGACGTTGTGGTCAACTCCTACCACACCGGTATCTACATCGGTAACGGCCAGATGATCCATGCTTCCGACTACAGCACGGGCGTTATCATCAGCTCCGTCGCCGCCGGCATGAACAACAACTACATTTTCGTTCGCTACTAAGCTTTTATAACAGTGAACGGATGTGGACCTCGCAGCTTTCGGACTGCGGGGTCCATTGCTTTGGGTGCAGAATCATTTTTTGTAAGGCAACCTATCTAGTTTTGAATACTAGATAGACGTCGCATCAAACGGCAAGATGGCTATAATTATTGAGGAACAACTAGAAAGGACCCTCTATGAGCTGGGCGCTTATTTCTGATTCGAGCTGTAACCTCCGCGATTGGCAACCAACCGCACCTCATACCACCTTTGCATTTGCACCCCTCAAAATTCGAGTAGGGGAGCGTGAATTCGTCGATGATTTGTCACTCGATGTCCACGAGCTCAACTGCGCTGTCCAGGCAGAGACGAGCGCCTCATCGAGCGCTTGCCCGAGTGTGGGGGAGTGGGCAGAGCTTTTTAAGCTGGCCGATAAGACGATCTGCATGCCCATCTCCGAGGGCGTCTCGGGAAGCTACAATGCCGCGGCCACCGCACGTGACATGGTGCTTGCCGAGGAGTCCGATCGTCAGATTCATCTGGTCAACTCGCGCGCTGCGGGCGGTAAGATGGACTTGATTTTCTTGCTGTTCGATCGCTATCTTGCGAGTAACCCGGATGTCTCCTTTGAGGACGCTTGCACCTATTTTGATACCCTTGAGCAAAACAGCAAGATCCTCTTTAGCCTGTGCAACTACCAGAACCTCGCGAAGGCCGGACGAATCCCCAAGGCTGCCGGCGTCATTGCCAACAAGCTCAATATTCGCATTTTGGGAACGGCAAGCGAGGCGGGCGAGATTGAACTCGTTGGGCACACGCGCGGCGAAAAGAAAATGCTCAACAAGATTATGGACACCATGGAAGCCGAGGGCTTTACTGGTGGCGAGGTCATCATCGATCACGTTGAAAACGAAGCAGGGGCCCAGGCGCTGGCCAATCACATTGTCGAGCGCTGGCCCGGCTCCAAGACCATCATTATGCCCTGCAACGGTCTTGATTCCTACTATGCCGAAATGCACGGCCTTATAATCGGCTACGGCATGGGCGTAGCATCGGGCCGATAATGTCCAACTAGACAAACGCACGGGCGGGATATGGGGCCAGCGGCTCTTTATCCCGCCCATCTTATACCTCGGTTAGCTACTAAACCCGTTGAACTTGAGGTAGCTCATCAGGTATGCCTTTGAGACGAAGGACGACACAGCGCTGCGAACAAGCAGCGATTCGCGCGTAACCTGATGTGCCGTATCGGGAACCGGCGTCTGCTCGATAGAAAATGCCGCACGAATCGATGCCTCAAGCTGATCGACGACATAATCGAAAGCGGTCGGGGCGTCGTAACTCAGACGTTGGATATTAAAGAGTGCCTGGACGGCGGCAATGGGCAACACCTGCTTAAAAATGCAGATGGCAATCAAGCGCGCAATCTGCTCGCGACCATACTGCTTTTTAACGGGAGCCGGAACCAGCCCGACCTTGACATAGTTATTGATCATCGAAGGCGTAATGACGGGCTGTTCCACACAAATGGAAAGTGGCTCCATCCATAGCGAGACATATTCAATAACCTGATCGCGATAGAGTGTCACGTTTGGCAGCTGTTCATAGCGCGCAAGACTGAGCGCATTGAGCTTACGCACGATATCTGATTGGATAAATGCATCAGGCAGCACCGTAGGTTGAATATCTTCAGGTTTAATGCTGACCGATGTATCGGACATAGGGATAACATGTTTCAGGTGGTTC
This sequence comes from uncultured Collinsella sp., assembly GCA_934646965.1. Classification (GTDB taxonomy): domain Bacteria; phylum Actinomycetota; class Coriobacteriia; order Coriobacteriales; family Coriobacteriaceae; genus Collinsella. The sequence continues at coordinate 13,236 of CAKUEZ010000009.1, forward strand.
ATAAGGGTCCTCCGTTCTGTTTCTATATTGTATTCTAGGTTATCTAGTTCTGTATACCACTTTAGGGTGTTCTTTGATACATTGCTGACATACAGATTCTATGATCAGCTAGAAAGGACCCGAATATGAGCTGGGCTCTTGTCTCAGATTCGAGCTGCAACCTGCGCGATTGGCAACCGAGTGCGCCAGACACCATGTATCGATTCGCTCCGCTCAAGATCCGAGTGGGGGAGCAGGAATACATCGATGACCTGTTGCTGGATGTTGATGCTTTTAACCAGGTAATCTTTAATGAACCAGCAGCATCTTCGACCAGCTGCTCGAGCGTAGGGGAGTGGGCTGAGCTCTTTAGGCTTGCAGACAAAACGATTTGCATGCCGATATCAGAGGCTGTTTCAGGGAGCTTTAATGCCGCCGCAACTGCTCGTGATATCGTCCTTGCAGAGGATCCACATCGACAGATTCATCTGGTTAATTCGCGCGGAGCCGGAGCCAAACTCGATTTGATTTTCATATTATTCGATAGGTACCTAAAGAATAATCCTGGCGTTTCGTTTGCAGAAGCCTGCGACTATTTTGAACAACTCGAGCAGCACACAAAACTGCTCTTCAATCTGTGCAACTACGAAAACCTCGCCAAATCAGGGCGCATGCCCAAAGTGGCAGGACTTGTTGCCAATAAGTTGAATATCCGTTTGCTGGGAACGGTAACTGACGCTGGCGAGATCAAAGTGATAGGCCCAGCACGTGGCGAGAAAAAGATGTTCAAAAAGATTTTGACCGTCATGGAAGAAGCCGGCTTTACCGGCGGCGACTTCGTAATCGATCACGTTGACAACATACAGGGTGCCGAGGCGCTTGCGGAACACATCATCAACAGGTGGCCCGAGTCCAATCCCATCTATTTGCCGTGCACCGGCCTGTGCTCGTACTACGCCGAACTCAACGGTATGATCGTCGGCTTTGGCTGGGGCGTGGACGGAAAGCAATGAAAGCAATGGGGCGGGACAACGCATAGGTACACTGTCCCGCCCCATTCATTTAAATAGATAACAACCTTACATAAGATATATTATCGTACTTATCCACGCAGCAAGGCGTATGCAGCGGTTGCCGCTATGGCTCCATCAGAAACGGCGGTCACAACTTGACGTAAACGCTTGGAACGGATGTCACCGGCTGCAAACAGACCGGGCGTACGAGTGGCCATCGATTCGTCAGTCACGATGCCGCCATCGGCCGCCAGATCAACCAGATGCTCAACAAGCTCGGTATGGGGCTGCGTACCAGTAAAGACAAAGATGCCAAACGAGCCAGGATCAAAGGACTCAGCGTGCGTTTCGCCAGTCGCGTTGTCCTTAAAGGTGATTGCCGTGGGCATCATCTCACCAGAAAGCTCAACAATACTAGTTTGGTACCTAACTGAAATATTATCCTTTGCGAGCACTTTCTGGACCACGCCGTCGGGCGCACGGAATTGATTGCGGCGCAACACAATGGTCACGCTGCTGGCTATGTCGGACAGAAACAGCGCCTCCTCGCAAGCCGAATTGCCGCCACCGATCACAAACACCTGCTTGCCGCGGAAGAACATGCCATCACACGTTGCGCAATACGAAACGCCACGACCTCGATACGTGTCCTCCCCGACAAAGCCAGCGGGACGCGGTGTGGCGCCCATGCAAGCAATGACAGACGATGCGACCGTATCGCCCATATCGTGATGCACGGTAAACTGTGCGGTATCGGCATCGTAATCGATGCCCGTTACCATGCTCCATTCAACCTGGGCACCAAGGCCTTCCGCATGCTGCTGAAAACGTTCGCCGAGCTCGGCACCGCTCAGCAGCGGAATGCCCGGGTAATTCTCGATTTCATTCGTCGTGGCAATTTGCCCACCAGACATACCCTGCTCAAAGACCGTAGTCGTAAGGTTGGCGCGGGCGGCATAAATAGCGGCTGAATATCCTGCAGGACCGCCGCCGATAATGGCAATATCGATAGGCTGCTCAATAGCCATTAGGTATCCTCTCGTCGTAACAATAACGTTCCTTGCGCTCATACCCAAATTTGAGCAAACATGACACCCACGCACTCCCATTTTACGGCGCGATTAAATTCTATAAACGCCGCTAATGAATGATGCTGAAGCCAGACAGTTGAATAGCGCTAGGCTACACCGCTGGAACCGAAACCGCCGGCTCCTCGATCCGTTTCATCGAGCTCGTCCACTTCGACGAGTTGAACGGTAGGAACTTCTTGGATGACCAGCTGGGCGATGCGATCGCCCTTATTGATGACGATGTCATTCGAAGGGTCCAGATTGATAAGAATGACCTTTAGCTCTCCACGGTAATGAGCATCGATGAGGCCGGGCGTATTGACTATAGACAAGCCCTGCTTGATAGCCAGACCACTCCGGGGCTGGACAAAGCCGGCATAGCCATCGGGCAGAGCAATCGCCAGACCCGTGGAAACCAACCGACGCTCAAAGGGCCTAAGCACGCAGTCTTCGTTAGCGCGCAAATCAAGGCCGGCATCGGTGGGGTGTGCGTAATGCGGGATCTCGACCGTAGGATCGAGACGCTTAATGTTAACGGTAATGCTGGACATAAAATCACCTTAGCTTGTCGAGCTCTTGCAGAAACTCATCGACATCCTTAAAGTCGCGATAGACCGAGGCGAAGCGAATATAGGCCACCTTGTCGATCTTTGCGAGGCGCTTTAGCACCATATCGCCCAGCTCATGCGAGGTCACCGCTGTTAGGGTGCGCGAGCGAAGCTCGACCTCGATATCGTCGATGATCTCATTGAGCTTTTTGGTATCGATATCGCGCTTGATGGTGGCGCGCATCAGACCAACCAGTAACTTATTGCGATCGAAGCGCTGTTTGGAACCATCGGACTTTATGACCTCAATCGGATCTTCGCAACGCTCGAAGGTAGTGAAACGATAGTTGCACGAACAGCATTCACGACGGCGCTTAATCGTATTGTTCGATTCCTGCATACGGGAATCGACAACGCGGGTGTGTGCCTTGCCGCATTTAGGACAGCGCATGGTACCTCCTTTTACACGATAACAAGGGTACCATGCGCCGCACGGTAATGATTACGAACGGGCAGGAACTTTAAGATGCTCACCAGCATCGAGCGAACCATGCTCAAGGTGATTGACGCTGCGGATCATGTCGGAAGTCTCCTGCGTGGAAAGGCCCTCAACCGGATGGTCCTCGGCAAGGGACCACAGGGAATCGCCCGCATGCACGCGTACTGTCTCGTACGTGACGTTGGCCACGGAATCCGCATAGGCGGCGTGACGGGCGGTAAATACCGTCGTCGCAAGCACGAAGAACAACGTGAACGCAACGGCGATCGCAACGACCGTCGAGGCCTTCAGGGCAACAGGAGCCGAAGTCACAGCCGCATGCTGAGCGCGATCACGCTTAGGCGCAACGGCCTGAAAACTGGAACGACCACCTTTGACGACCGTAAAGGCGGGCGCGGCAGGCGCCTCGAGCTTAAGGGCGAGGTTTCCCTGGACCATATCGGCTGCATTCATCTTTGTTCTCCTCTCGCGTGTTTTGACGAGAACTGTTTTATCAAGCCGCACGGACAAAAAAGTCTGGCGCGGGAACGAATGTTCGGTTATTATTATCTTCGAACAGTTGTTCCTGTCAAGCAAAAAACGAACATTTGTTTGGCAAAGGAAGAGAGGATCCCCTGATGGCTCGCAAAATTACCAAGCGTCAGCAGCAGATTTACGACTTCATCAAGGAATACCAGCAGGAGAAGGGCTATCCGCCTAGCGTGCGCGAAATGGCATCGGCTGTGGGGCTGTCCTCCCCTAGCACCGTGCACGCACATCTCTCTGCCCTGGAAGCACGCGGACTGCTCAAGCGCGATGCCACCAAGCCGCGTGCCCTGGAGCTCTTCGATGAGGACGGCTCCTCCGTCTCCATCTCGAGCAAGCCAGAGGAGCCCGCTGCTCCACGCGGTGCCGTTTCGCTCCCGCTTGTCGGGCGCGTCGCTGCCGGGATACCCATCCTGGCCGAGCAAAACATTGAGGACACGTTTACCGTACCGACCGAGATCGCCACAGATCAGGGATCATTCATTCTTGAGGTGCATGGGAACTCGATGATCAACGTCGGCATCTACAACGGCGACTACATCATCGTGCGCGAGCAGAAGAGTGCTATGAACGGCGAGATCGTCGTTGCCATGATCGATGGCGCCGCAACCGTCAAGACCTTCTACAAGGAGCAGGGCCGCGTTCGCCTGCAGCCCGAGAACGACACCATGGAGCCCATTTACGCCACAAATCCGGTCATTCTGGGCAAGGTCGTGGCCTTGATGCGCCGGTTCTCGTAATGCAGCAGCGCATCACTATCTTTGATACCGTTCGCGGTTTTACGATGCTGTCGATGGCAGGTTTTCACGCCTGTTACGATCTGGCCTACCTCTATGGCTGGGACATGCCGTGGTTTACCCAAACCATTTTTCAGGACATCTGGCGTGCCAGTATCAGCTGGGTCTTTTTGTTTATCGCCGGTTGGATGTGCACGCTGTCGCGTAGCAACGGAAAGCGTGCAGTCAAATACGCTGCCGCCGCTTTGGTCGTATGGATCGCAACCACGCTCGTATCGGTCGACGATTCGGTAAACTTTGGCATCATTTATTGCATGGCAGCATGTACCGCCGTCGTAGCGCTTGCGCGCCCGGCATTGCAAAAGGTGCCGGGCGTATGGGGCATTGCAGCCTGCCTTGTCCTCTTTGCGCTAACCTGGGGCATCCCAAAAGCGGTCTATCCACTCCCCTACCTAGCCTGGCTGGGATTTCCAAGCGCCGGCTTTGTCTCGGGAGATTACTACCCGCTTGTGCCCTTTATTTTTATGTATCTCGCCGGCTTCTTTGCCGCCCGGACGGCCAAAACCTCAAAACGGGAAGCCCCAACCTGGGCATACGCCAACCCCGTTCCCGCACTCGCAAGTCTGGGACGCCATGCACTGCCATTTTACCTGCTACATCAGCCCATCATCTTGGGGGTACTGGAGCTCATTTACTCCGTACGATAGCGCTCAAGACGCGGTGCAATGCGAGCCGGAAGCTTTGCCACAATGCGAACGCCATTTTCGAGATACTCCTCATGGAGAAGCGTGCCCTGCTCGTGCACGAGTGTGATCAGGGCACCCTCGCGATACGGAATATCGGCGGAAAGCAGTACATCGGTCGCTGCAGCCTCACGAGCAATGCGATCAACTAAAGCGTCGAGCCCCTCACCGGTCTCGGCAGAGAATAACACTGCCTCGGGATAGCGACGTCGAAAGCTAAGACGGTCCACGCTATCGAGCAGATCGATTTTATTGAACACCGTCAACGTCAAACGCTCGCCGGCTCCAATCTCATCGAGCACGCGATCGACCGCCTCGAGCTGACGTTCATAGTCCTCGTCGGACGCATCCACGACCTTGAGAATCAAGTCGGCGCCAAGTACCTCCGAGAGTGTCGACTTGAATGCATCGACCAGACCATGAGGCAGCTTTTGAATAAAGCCGACGGTATCGGTGATGGTCATGCCGCGGCCACCGGGCAGGCGGTACGAACGCGTCGTGGGGTCGAGCGTGGCAAAGAGCTTATCTTGCGAAAGGACCGTAGAGCCCGTAAGGCGATTGAGGAGCGTCGACTTGCCGGCATTGGTGTATCCAGCCAATGCAACGCGAAAGGCCGGCGACTCGATACGGCTCTTAGACTGAACGTCACGCCTCTGTTCGACCTGCTTAAGCTCACGTCGAAGTGCAGCGATCTTGTTGCGAATCAAACGACGGTCGACCTCGAGCTGGCTTTCGCCCTGTCCAAAACGCGAACCGATACCGCCGCGCGTCTGCTCTTTGGCAAGATGGCTCCACATGCCGCGCAGGCGTGGCAACAGGTACTGTAGTTGCGCCAATTGCACCTGCAAACGGCCCTCACGCGTCTGAGCATGCAGACCAAAGATATCGAGAATCAACGCCGTACGATCGATAATCTTCACCGGTTCGCCCACGGCCTTCTCGAGATAGGACTGCTGCGACGGCGTTAGGTCGTCATCGAAGATAACGACGTCCGCATCCATGCGATGCACCAGGCCGCACAGCTCCTCGACCTTACCAGACCCGATAAACGATTTTGGATAGGGTTTAACCAGTCGTTGCGACAAACGCGCTACGCACCGGGCACCAGCCGTATGGGCCAGGCGCTCAAGCTCATCGAGCGAACGATCGAGCGGCCACGCATTGTCGCGCCACTCGACGCCGACAAGAACAGCACGCTCGGGCTCGGGCGCAGTTGGAACTAACGGAAAGCGAGCCATTAAGCCGCCTCGATGCGATGCAGGATATCCTCGACGACCTCATCGATCGTATACTCGTCCGTATCGAACCATACGATACGGTCGTCGCGTTTAAACCACGAAAGTTGGCGCTTGGCATAACGACGCGAACGCATCTTAATGAGCTCGCGAGCCTCATCCATGGTCATTACGCCGTTGAGAGCATCAATAATCTCTTTGTAGCCAATCGCCTGCATCGATGTCAGTGCATCACCGAGCCCCTGGTCCATGAGTCCACGGACTTCTTCGACAAGGCCCTGCTCAAACATGAGGTCGACACGAAGGTTAATGCGTTCGTAGAGCACCTCTCGATTACGAGTCAGACCAAACCAGAGCGCGTGATAATGCTCGCGCGGAACGGCAAACTGTGCCTTTTGCTGCGCATACGAAACGCCATCATCGTGCATCTCGAGCGCACGGATTACGCGACGCACATTATGGGGATGAATGACCGCGGCAGACTCGGGATCGCGCTCGGCAAGCAGAGCATGCAGCGCTTCCTCACCAATACGCTCGGCAAGTTCCTGATAACAAGCACGGCGATCGTCCTCAAGTTCTCCCGAGGGAAAAACCATCTCATCCAGGGCGGCCTTGAGATACAGGCCCGTGCCCCCGCAAAACACAGGAAGGCGATCCTCCCCCAGCAACTGCTCAACATGTGCGCGAGCGTCTGCCTGATACAACGCCGCCGAATACGCAACACCCGGATCTACGATGTCAACCAGACGCAACGGAGCGCTGCATTCCTCGGGCGTCATCTTGGCCGTGCCGATATCCATGCCTCGATAGATTTGCATCGCATCGCAGGACAACACTTCAGACGACAGGCGCGCCGCCAAATGATCGGCGACATCGCTCTTGCCGACGGCCGTGGGACCCACGATGGCAACGGCTTGCAAGTTGGCGCAAGGACAGGTCATTAGCGCGGCTCACCCACAACGGAACCGGACAGATACCATGTCTTGGCAACATCAACATCAACATCGACGATCTTGCCGATCAGCTGGTCGATGCTGTAGCCCTCGGGGATAGGCGCATGCACGGTCTGATTCTTGGGGCTCTTGCCTAGCAGAACCGCGTCGTTCTTTTTGCTCGTACCCTCAATAAGCGCCGGAACCACGGTGTTGAGCTCGCCTTGGTTGTACTCGTGCGCTGTGGTCTCGATAACCTTGACCAGACGGTTAAAGCGCTCAAGAATCACCTCGTGCGGCGTGGGGTCATCAATCTCGGCCGCCGGAGTGCCGGCGCGCTTGGAGTAAATGAAGGTGTAGGCCTGAGCATAGCGGACCGTCTCGGCAAGCGAAAGCGTCTGCTCAAAGTCTTCTTCGGTCTCGCCGGGGAAGCCGACGATAATATCAGTCGAAAGCGCGATATCAGGCATACGGTTGCGAATGCGATCGACCAGGTCCAGATAGTCCTCGCGCGTATAGCGACGGTTCATCTCTTTAAGGATTCGCGTCGAGCCCGACTGAACGGCCAGATGCAGCTGCGGCATGACGGCAGGCGTCTCGGCCATGGCATCGATGGTCTCGGGCAGCAGGTCCTTGGGGTGAGAGGAGGTAAAGAAGATGCGCTCCACACCCGTATCGCCCACGGCGCGCAGCAGGTCGGCAAAGCGTGGCTTGCCAAACAGGTCACGGCCATAGGAGTTGACGTTTTGGCCGAGCAGCGTGATCTCGCGCACACCTTGGCGCACCAGTCCCGTCACCTCGTCGACAATCTCCTCAAAGGGGCGACTCTTTTCGCGACCGCGCACGTACGGCACGATGCAATAGGTGCAGAAGTTATTGCAACCCGTCATGATGGGCACCCAAGCGTGATACTGGGTCTCACGGTGCCACGGCATGCTCATGGCATCCGTATCCTCATGCTCATTGGCGCGAATATGACGCTTGCCGTCTAGGAACGCCTCGGCGATGAGCTCGGCAACATGGGCGATGGAATGCGTGCCAAAGATGACGTTGACGTTATCGACGTTGGTGAGCAGGCCCTCGCCGTCACGCTGCGCGATACAGCCGCCCACCGCGACCACGCGCTTGCCCGAGGGCGAAGGCGGCAGGCTCTTGCAGGAGTTGCACTGACCATACAGACGGGTGTCGGCAGCCTCGCGCACGCAGCACGTCATAAAGACGACGATATCGGCATGCTCGGGATCGAGCGCCATGAGGCAGCCATACGAATCGAGCAGACCGCTCACACGCTCGGAATCGTGTTGATTCATCTGGCAGCCAAAGGTGCGGATAAAGTAGGTTTTACCGGCAAGAATATCGCGTGCGGAACGCTGGTCCATATGCATGTATCCTAACGATGAAAGCGAATTGAGCTAAGCAGACGCTATGCCACGGGCTTAACGTCATCCACAACGACGTTATCCATGGCGGCTCGATTGATCTGGTGAACGTAAATAGAGAGACGAATCGCCGTGCGCGACTCCCCGTTGATGAGGATGTCGGAGAATACCGGCGCGCAGGAGATATCAAAACCGGTCGGGATCAAAAAACCGCGCGCGATCGCCACGGCCTTAATGGCCTGGTTAACGGCACCGGCGCCGACACACTGAATGTTGACGGGAACGCCATCCTTGACCATGCCGGCAATGGCACCGGCAACGGACGCGGGTGATGATTTGCTTGATACCTTCAGGCAATCCATGAAGAAACTCCTGCGTTTAAAAGTACGTTTTAACTGCAATAACTGTATCGTACCGAGCGGACTCGGTAAAGATGCTATTCCTCTTTGGCAAGATCGAACGTCACGGTGATTCGATCACGTGAAACGCGGATTTTGGGGTCTCCGCAGAGGTTGAGGTAATACCGAGCAGCAAGGTCGTTAAAGTCTCGCTCGACGGCTCGCGAGAACTGCGCCATGTCGTCCTTCGCAATACGCAACCCACGACGATCCTTGGCAAGGTCGACCGGTGCGGGCGCATGCGAGGAGGAATCGCGCTCGCGCAGCAGTCGTGCCGTAACACCTCGAACCGGCTTAATCTGGCCGGCCAAAACGCGATGCGCCGTTCGCTCGGACATCTCCAGACCAAGGCCAGAGCAGATGCGGATAAAGTCCTCGGCATCCGAGGCGAGGCCCAGACGGTCGATAACAGGAAGTTCGCCTTCGTCATCGATGAACAGCAAGCGAGAGGTATCGAGTCGGCTAGATGCCTGCGCATACAGCGTCGCGGCAATCTCAGACGGAGAACCCAGGTACACATCGCAGCCGCGCAGCTCCTCAAGGGCAAACTCGCACGCAGCACGGATAATGTTATGCGGGCCGCGAGCGCATACGTAACGGCCCTCCTCGTCCTTAACGGCCTGGGGCCAGCTCGACTGGTCGGCGCGTTCGCTCAGACGATCGGTGGCGACACTTACCTTAAAGGATGAGCCCAGATCGACGCCGGACGTAACGACGCGAGCCTCGTCGGTGTTCTGCTTGATCGAGAACAGGGCCATGCCACGCCCGTGAACACCCCAACGGTCCATCTTCATGCTCTCGAGCTTAGAGGTAACGCGAGCATCGAAAATGTGCTCTTGCATATCCTGTGGTACGCCCGAACCGTTATCCAAAAAGACGAGCGTGCGGACGCCGTCTTCTTTGGTCGTGGCAAGGAAGACCTTGTCGGCGCCGGCATCGCGCGCATTACGCAGCATCTCGATGACGATGTCCTCGACATGCTGGATGTCGTGCTTTGCCTGGCGCCGCTCGGCCTCCGAAACGCGGAGGCGGACATACCCCTCGCCAAGGTTTTCCTCGACGCGAAGGTTGCCCTCCCCCGACATCGACGCGATAAATGAGATGAGCTCGTTCGCGTCGCTCATGTTATTTAGCGATATCGACAGCGCGGCTCTCGCGAATCACGACGACACGCACCTGACCGGGATACTCCATCTCTTCCTCGATCTGATGGGCGATATCGTGAGCCAAAACCGTGGACTGGGCATCGGAAATCTTGTCCGGCTGCACCATAACGTGAACCTCGCGACCAGCCTGCATGGCATAGGTGCGCTCGACGCCGTCGTGGGAGTTGGCGATCTCCTCGAGCTTCTCAAGACGCTTGATGTAGTTCTCGGCCGACTCGCGGCGCGCACCGGGGCGAGAGGCAGAGACGGCATCGGCGGCCTGAACCAGAACATCGAGCACCGTGTTGGGGTCGACGTCGGCGTGGTGAGCCTCGATAGCGTGTACGATAACGGGCTTCTCGCCATAACGGCGGGCAAGCTCGGCGCCGATGACGGCATGCGGGCCCTCGACGTCGTGGTCGATTGCCTTGCCGAGGTCGTGCAGCAGGCCGGCACGCTTGGCGGTCACAACGTCCAGGCCAAGCTCGGAAGCCATCACACCGCACAGGTCAGAGACCTCGAGGGAGTGCTGGAGCACGTTCTGGCCAAACGAGGTACGGTAACGCAGGGCACCCAGGGTCTTGACGATCTCGGGGTGCAGGTCGTGGATACCGGTATCGAAGGCGGCCTGCTCGCCAGCCTCGCGCACGCGCTGCTGAACCAGGTCGGCGGCCTTGTGATACATCTCCTCGATGCGGGCGGGATGAATACGGCCGTCAGCGATGAGGTTCTCGAGGGCGACACGGGCAGTCTCGCGACGGACCGGATCGAAGCTCGAGAGCACGACGGTCTCGGGCGTGTCGTCGATCACGAGGTTGACACCGGACACCTGCTCGAAGGTGCGGATGTTGCGACCCTCGCGGCCGATGATACGGCCCTTCAGATCGTCAGAGGGGATATGCACGGAGGTAACGGTGACCTCAGCAGTATGATCGGCAGCGCAGCGCTGGATCGCCAGGGACAGAATCTCCTGGGCGGTCTTGTGGCACTCAGCGCGCACCTGCTGCTCGGACTCGCGGATAATCGTGGCGGCCTCGTGGGTGACCTCGCCGCGAACCTTGTCGAGCAGCTCCTTATGTGCGTCCTCACGGGTAAGGTCGGCGATACGCTCGAGCTCGGAGGTCTGCTTGGCACAGATCTCCTCGAGCTCACGGGAGCGCTTCTCGACCTGACCGGCCTGGCTGGACAGCTGATGCTCGCGCTTGTCGAGGGCATCATTACGGCGATCGAGGGACTCCTCGCGCTGCATCACGCGATTCTCGAGCGTACGAATCTCGCTCTTACGCTGCTTGTCCTCGGCTTCGGCAGCCTGCTTATTCTTGATGATCTCTTCCTTGGCCTCGAGAAGAGCCTCTTTTTTGAGGGTCTCGGCCTGACGCTTAGCATCACCGATCAGGGACTCTGCCTGTGCGTGTGCCGACTGGATCTTTTCGTCGGCCTCGTGAAGACTACCCTGCTTGGCGGTGCGCATGTAGGCAATGGCGGCGACGGCACCCAAAACGATGCCAACGAGCGCTGCAATGATAGGCATGCTCACTCCTTTTTATGGATTCGTTACACAACAAAGCGAACCGTCCTTACGAACGGCTCGCGACATTTGAGTAATATGGGCGCAGCTTATGCGGGTCGGATACAGATAAACATATAAACAAACTCATCACAGATGAGCACATATCACAAAGCAAATGACGGTATTAATCCTACGTTGAAGGCCAACAACTGTCAAATAAACCAACCCGATACGGCGGCAAGTAAACGGCGAACGGTCAAGACAGGCGACAACCGGTCCCTAAAAGGCGCATTCCTCTTTTTCGGCATCAATACGGGCCTTAGCGGCATCGGCAGCGATGTGATAAGAAAACCCTTTACCCATCAGAAAACGAACGAGTTTTTCGAACCCTCGAACCTCGGGCACACGGCGCTTCGAAAGCAGAGCGGAAGCGCGTTCCAAGTCATCCTCGATAGCAAAGTACTGCTCGGGATATCCGGGAATGTCCTCGAGCGACACATGGCGGCGCTTGAGCTCGGTCTCGATCTTGCGCTGCCCCCATCCACGACGCTTTCGCTCCTCAATAAAATAGGCGCAAAAGCGATTCTCATCCAAAAAACGGTACTCAGTGGCACGGGAAACAGCAAAATCAATCGCCGGCTGACGAAAACCATAGCAAGCAAGCTTGTCGCGAACTTCGCCCGTCGCGTGGTCGCGACGCGAAAGCATCTCGGTCACCATCGTGAGGGCGCACTTGCGCTCGATAAGCTCAACGGCCTCGCGAAAGGCATCCCAGTCACAAGGCAGTTCGGGGCGGTTTTTAGCGTACAGACGCGCCACGCGTGTGGGGATCCAGATGGTGCGCTCAAAACCGCCCTCAAGATCGCAATCGATATGCGCACAGGGCTTTTTGGAAGCGTAGCCGGTCGAGAACGAGGAGGGCGCCTTCTTATCGGGAAAGACGACTGTCGCCTCGATCACGGTATACGACATGGCAGCAACCGCTACTCATCGTCGTCGAGCATCGCCGAGCCGTCGATGGCGTAGAGCTCGTCAAACCCATCAGCGGCAGGATGGTCTGCCAGCGGCTGGTCGGTAAGCTCGACCTCGGAGGGAGCATCGTCGTCATACTCAAGACCGCAGGCCAGACGAACCTTATGCTCGATCTCGTCGGCGCAATCGGGATGCTCGCGCAGGAAGGCCTTGGCCGCCTCGCGACCGTTGCCAAGCTTGTCCTCGCCGTACGCAAACCACGAACCCGTCTTTTTGCAGATGTCGTACTCAACGGCCATATCCAGGATCGAGCCCTCTTTGGAGATACCTGTTCCGTACATAATGTCGAACTCTGCAGAGCGGAACGGAGCGGCAACCTTGTTCTTAACGACCTTGGCGCGCACGCGGTTACCGATAACCTCATCCTTAAGCTTAATGCTGTCGATACGGCGAATGTCGATACGCACCGAAGAGAAGAACTTAAGGGCACGGCCGCCCGTCGTGGTCTCGGGGTTGCCGAACATGACGCCAATCTTTTCACGCAGCTGGTTGATGAAGATGCACGTCGTATTGGACTTGGAGAGCGAACCGGCAAGCTTACGGAGTGCCTGGCTCATCAGGCGAGCCTGCAAGCCGACCGTGGTATCGCCGATCTCGCCCTCTATCTCGGCACGCGGGGTCAGCGCGGCGACGGAGTCGACGACGATAGCATCGATGGCGCCAGAACGAACGAGCATGTCAACAATCTCGAGCGCCTGCTCACCCGTATCGGGCTGGGAAATGAGCACCTCATCGATATCCACGCCGATGCGCGCGGCATAGGTGGGGTCGAGCGCGTGCTCAGCATCGATAAACGCCACAACGCCGCCCATGGCCTGGGCCTCAGCCAAGATCTCGAGCGAAAGCGTCGTCTTACCGGAGGACTCAGGACCGTAGATCTCAACAATACGGCCGCGCGGCACACCGCCAATACCCAGAGCTGCATCGAGTGCCAAGGCGCCCGTAGGGATGGCCTCGACCTCGAGCTCGGGGCCGCCGTCACCATACCTCATGATGGAACCTTGACCGAACTTCTTCTCGATCTCGGCCTTGGTGGTGGCGATCATATCGTCGCGCTCTTTGCCCGTCGTGCGTGCATGGACGGTACGTACAGGACCTGAATTCTTGGCCATGGAAAGCCCTCCTCTTAACAACCTGCATCGATAATAAACGAACGGCTGTTCGTGGTCAACCGTACAGATACATCATATGCAGGCCATCATTCCAAAACCCAACCAAACGCCGACCAAAAGCTGACCAAATGCTTGACCGCAAAGAGCCCAATATAAGCAAATCAAGCAAGAAAAGCCCCACAACCAGCACAAACTTTAAATTTGGCTGAGGTCCCCATCTCCATAATTAAGGGGCCCGGAGGCCCCTTAAACCACGTCTATTCCATAGAATTGAGCACGCGGACAATACGCTCCAGCGCCTCCGCGACCGCATAGGCGCGAACACACGATCGATCGCCCTCGTAGTGGCAGCGCGCGGACTCGACAACCGGCGCTCCCCCATCGGCCGCGCGATACGCCCAGCCGATATAGAAGGTTCCGGCCGGATCTTCCTCGGTACCGCCACCGGGGCCGGCATAACCCGTTGCGCTCACGGCGATATTGCTCTGATAGAGATCGAGCGAACCGACAGCCATCTCACGCGCCGCCTGGTGCGACACAGCGGTAAAACGATCCAACGTTTCTTGCTTAACACCAAGCACACGATGCTTGATCTCATCGCAGTAGGTCACAGCACCCCCACGAAGCACCGCCGAGGCACCCGGAATATCGGCAATTGTCGAGGCAATCATACCGGCCGTCAGCGACTCAGCCGTCGAAACCGTCACGCCAAGAGCGCTCGCGCGCTCGACAACATCGCGTGCGAGCTCTTCGTTGTGAGCAGAAATCTGTTCAAATGATTCCGTCATACCTACCAGGACCTAGACCGAAAAGACGATCTTGCGGCAGTTCCAGAAGTACTGAGCGCCCGAGATAACGGTCAGGACAACGGCAACGGCATACAGGAAGCGCGACACCGAGTAGATGCCGAGCGTCAACGCCACCGGTCCCAACTGAAGGCCGGCCATAGCAAAGACGCACAGGTAGCCGCAGATGGAGACCATCGTGGTAGCCGTCTTGTACTTACCGAGCTTATCGGCCGCGACAACCACGCCGGCAGCACTCGCGACCATGCGCAGGGCGCTTACCAGCAACTCGCGGAACAGGATGATGAAAACGGACCACACGGAAACCGCGCCAAAGTCCAAGAACAGCAGCAGAGCCGAGAACACCAGGAGCTTGTCGGCGATGGGGTCCAGAAACTTGCCGAAATCGGTGATCTCGTTGCGCGAACGAGCCAGGTAGCCATCAACCTTATCGGTGCACGACAGGATGACGTACAGGATAAAGGCGGCGGCAGCAAGCGGGCCGTCAAAGGTGCTCCAGTCTGTACCGGCAACGCTCGTATGCGACAGCGCAGACACGATCATGAAGACCGGAATAAAGACGATGCGCACGCACGTCACGATGTTGGCGGGCGTCCAGACACTCGTCAGTTCCTTATTGCTCTCGTTAGCCACAACGCTCTCCTACTCCACAACATGACCGATGAGCTCGTAGCAGAAGCTATCGGTAAACTCGACGGTCAAAATATCGCCCACGGACGCCTCGTTGGCATCCAGGTGCACCGCACCATCGGAATCGGGCGCCTGGAACCAGGCATGACCGATGAGCTCGGCGCCGTCCTCGGTCTCCTCGATACCGTCAACGATCACCTGGGCACGCTCGCCCACATGCGCGGCCGTCGCGGCAAAGCCGAGCGACTCGGCCAAATCCATGGCCTCCTGCGCACGCTCGAGCTTGGCCTCTTCGTCGACCTGGCCCTCCATCTTGGCGGCCAGGCTACCCTCCTCCTGCGAGTAGGCGAAAACGCTCGTGTAGTCGAAGCCCACGGTGTCCATAAAGTCGATAAGATCGCGGAACTCATCGTCGGTCTCGGTCGGGAAGCCGACCATGGCGGTGGAGCGGATCACAATACCGGGGATGCGCTCGCGCAGGTCGCGGAACAAATCCTCGAGCTCCTGGCGCGAACCGGAGCGGCGCATGGCCTTGAGGATGCGCGCGTCGCAGTGCTGCACGGGGATATCGATGTAGGGCAGCACCTCGGGCGTATCGCGAATGGTCTCGATAAGCTCATCGGTCATGCCCTCGGGCTGCAGGTAGAGCACGCGGACCCAGACATTATGCGGACGCGTGGCCTCGGCAACGGCTTGCAGCAGCTGCGCCAAGTTGCGAGGCGAACCCTCGGCAACGTCCTCGTCGGCAAAGTCGGTACCCCAGATGCCCGTATCCTGACCGATCAGTACGATCTCGCGCACGCCACCGGCAACCAGATCGCGCACCTCGGAGATAATGCTCTCAGCACTGCGCGAGTGATAACGGCCGCGGATGTAGGGAATCATGCAGAAGCTGCAGAAGCGGTTGCAGCCATCGGAAATCTTGACATAGGCGACAGCGCCCTCGACCGTACGCTTGACCTGCGGAATATATGCCGCGATCTGGCGTTCGACGCCCAGCACGCCATCGATGACCGCCACAATGCCGTCCTCCTCGTCGGCCTTCACAAAGGCCGCGACCTCGGGCAGCTCATCGGGCAGGTCGTCGCCATAGCGCGACGGCACGCAGCCGCACATGACGATCGGGCAGGAACGAACGCCGTCCTGCACCTCGTTAGCAAGCTCGAGCGTGGTCTCGATGCTCTCGGACGTCGCCGAGGCCAAAAACGAGCAGGTGTTGACGATGGCGATATCGGCATCCTGCGGGTCGAATGCCTCCTCGTAGCCCGCGGCGGTCAAAAGAGAACGCATACGGTCGGTGTCGACCTCGTTCTTGGCGCACCCGAGGGTGATATAGAGTACGGAACCCAACGGTGTATCCATGTTGGAGAGCGGTCCTTTCGTATGAATTAGCGGTAGTTGGTGAACTGCAGCGGCTGACCGTAGTCCTGGTCGCGCAGGAACTGGATCACAGTCTGCAGCGCATCCTTCGAAGCAGAGGAGACACGCAGCTTATCAGCCTCGATGGTCACCTTGACCTTGAGCTTTTGATCCTTAATGTCCTTGTTGATCTTCTTGGCGGTCGCCTGGTCGATGCCCTCGACGATGTGGCCGAGCACGCGCACGGTACCACCCGAGGCGGCCTGCGGCGCATCCCAGGAGACGGCCTTGAGATCGATGCCGCGCTTAATGAGCTTGGAGCTCAGCACGTCGATAATCTGCTTGGAGACGAAGTCGGCCGGAGCGTTGATCGTAAAGAGTTTGTCGCCCTTCGAAAGCTCGATGGTGGCGCCGGAGTCCTTCAGGTCATAGCGCTGGGAAATCTCGCGCGTAGTCTGCTGGAAGGCGTTGTCGACCTCCTGCATATTGACCTCGGACACAACGTCAAAGCTGGAATCTTTAGCCATGGTTTATCCTTTCGTCTACGAGCGGCTTAGTAGCTGTCGTACGAATAATCGGTAGAATCGGTCGTCGTTTGACCATCGGTGGCGGTATCGGTGCCGTCCGTAGACTGAGCATCGGTATCGTCGACATTGTCGGTGCCATCGGTGCCGTCAGCGTTCTCGCTATTCTCGGCGTCAGCAGTCTCCTTCTTGGGAATGGTAATGGTCACGCGCGCCACACCCGATGTCTTGGTGTCGTAACGGACCTTTTCGCCGTTCTTGGTAACGGTGACGTCGGAGGGCTTGGACGTGGTGATCTCAATCGAGGACTCGGGCGTGTACTCCTGCTCAAAGGGACCGGTCGCCTGGGCGCCATAGACCGACTTACCGTCGACCTTGACCTCGATCCACGCGGTCTTACCCTTGGCAACGGAAATCTTAACCTTGGTGACCTCGTTTTCGTCCTTCTTGGTCGTTTTCTTGGCGCTGCCCGAATCGGTCGACTCGTCCGTCGCCTCGTCGGTATCCTCATCCTCGTCAACGGTCTCGGTCTTCTTGGAAGACTTCTTGGACGTCGTCTTGGTTGCGACGGTGGTCTCGGGTGTCGACTCGGGCGTCGAAGCGCCGCAGCCGCGCAGCAAGACCACAATGAGCACGATCAGCAACAGCGCGACAGCACCGATACCGGCGTAGACGATACGCGGATCGAGCCCGTTGTTCTGAGGAGCACGTGAGCCGCCGCGTCCACGGTTGGAGCCACTGCGGCCACCGGCCTGAGGCGTGCGACCTCGACCGGAATCGGGACGGCCGCGATAGCCACCCTGGCGCTGCATATTACGCTGACCCGAGCGGGGCGCGAGCTCGCCGTGACCCTGATAGCTGCGCTGGCTCGATCGCGGCGCCGAGGAGCGCTGACCATACGGCTGCGACTGCGAGCGGAGGCGCGGCGTCACCTGCGTGGTATCGGCGTCTGCATAGCCGCCGCGAGGACGACCGGTCGAAACACCGCGGTAGCCGCGCTCGGAATAGCCGCCATCGCCGTAGCCGGCACGAGGATCGCGCGCCACACCACGAGCCGCGGGAAGCGCACGATCATCGGGCATCGGCGTACTGCGAAAACGATCACGCTGCGAGCGGATTTCCTCGCTGGATCCTGTCTCGGTAACATAGCCAGCCTGCTGCGGACGCTGACCGTAGCGCGTCGAGCGGCCGCCCTGAACCATCAGGAAGCGACCGTTGTCGACCGATGAGCGCGAATTGACGTATCCGGCGGCGTCCTGAAAACGGCCACCCTGCTGCGACGTCTCGCGCTCGTATGCCATCAGGTCGTCAAAGTAAGCATTGACGACCTCGCGCGGATTGAGGCCCAAGAAGCGTGCATAGCTCGAAATCATGCCCTGCGCATAGCCGCGCGGGGGCATCGATGCAAAGTTACCGGTCTCGAAAAACTCGATGATCTGCGGTCTGATTTTGATGGTGTTGGCGACCTGCTGAATGGAAAGGCCCATTCGGCGACGCTGCTCGAGCAGCATGTCACCAAAGCGTGCAGCCATCAGAATCCTCCAAACTCACGATCTTCACGTGCCATCTCGGCGTCAACGGACTCAAGCGCGGCGAGGCCTTCTTCGTCCAGCAGGACCTCGCGCGGCTTGGATCCGTCGGGCGGTCCGACGACACCCTTTTCTTCCAGCATGTCCATAATACGCCCGGCGCGCGCATAGCCAACCTTCAGGCGGCGTTGCAGGCCAGATGTGGAGCCAAGCTGCGATTCCACCACAATATGGGCAGCTTCCCAAATGAGCGGATCGTCGTCTTGCGGCTCGGCGACGCCCGTGCGGACAATACCGCCGCCGCCCGCCATGGACATGGAAGCGGGGGCCACAGCCGAAAGAATCTCCTCGTGGTAGTCCGGCTCACTCTGCGATTTGACGAACTCGACGATTTCATTGATCTCGTCGTCCGAGACAAAGCAGCCCTGGATACGACGCGGCTTGCCCCAGTCGACCTTGGAGAACAGCATGTCGCCCAGACCGGTGAGCTTTTCGGCGCCCATCTGGTCGATGATGACGCGCGAGTCGATACCCGTAGCGACGTTAAAGGCGATACGGTTGGTGATGTTGGCCTTGATGAGGCCCGTCACGACGTTGGAACTCGGGCGCTGCGTAGCCACGATGAGGTGGATACCGGCGGCGCGGCCCAGCTGGGCGATACGCACAATCGAGGCCTCGACGTCCTTGCCGGCGACCATCATCAGGTCCGAGAGCTCGTCGATGATGATGACCAGGTAGGGCATCTTTTGCGGCGGGTTGTCGAAATGCTCAAACTCGCCGGCGGCCTGCTTTTCGTTGTAGGTCGAGATCTTACGGACGTTAAGACGCTCGAAGACCTTCAGACGACGCTCCATCTCGGACACGGCCCACTGCAGGGCGCTCGCGGCCTGCTTGGGCTCGGTCACCACGGGCACGTAGAGGTGCGGCAGGCCGTTGTAGCCCGCGAGCTCGACGCGCTTGGGGTCGACCATGATCAGGCGAACATCCTCGGGAAGTGCGCGCATGAGCAGAGTCGTAATGATGGAGTTGATCATGACCGACTTACCAGAGCCGGTGGTACCGGCGATCAGCAGGTGGGGCATCTTGGCAAGATCAGCGACGACCGGCGTGCCCTCGGCATCGCGGCCGATGGCAAGCTCGAGCGGACCGCCCTTCACATAGGGCAGCACATCGCCCAGGTTGACGTTCTGACGTTTGCGGTTGGGAATCTCGATACCCACCAGGGACGTGCCGGGAATCGGCGCAAAGATACGCACCGACTGGGCGGCAAGCGAAAGCGCGATGTCGTCCTCGAGGCTCGAGATCTTGCTCACGCGCTCGCCCTCGCCGGGCTGCAGTTTAAAGGTCGTCACCGTGGGGCCGGCAATCCAACCGACCACGCGGGCGCTGCGGCCAAACTCGAGCAGGGTCGACTGCAGCGACTCGGCGGTCTGTTCCAGCTCCTTGTCCGAAGACGCGGCAGAAGCAGACTGCGGGTTGGCATGAAGAATCTCGAGCGGCGGAAGCTTGAGGCCGTCTTCTTCGGTGTCCTCGGTATCCGAGGAGGCACGGTCCGCTCCCCCATCGTCGGTCACGGGCACATCGGGCACCGTTGCAGCGGGCGCCTCGGCGACCTTGGGATGCTTGAGGAAATCGGGAATCTGCGGAGCGGCCGAAACCGGGTTCACGGCAAACGGCGGCTCGGACTCATCGACCTTTGCCGGATCGTCTTCCATCGAAAGCTGGCCGGTCACCTGGCCGTTCTTGGCATGGCGACGCAGTAGCAAGGTCGTCTTTGCGGTCTCGATCGGGGCCTCATCGTCCTCGTCATCGCCCTCGGTGAGCTCAATCTCACTATCGGACCAGGAGGGATCGGGCTCACTCGTATTGAGCTTAGGCGCGGCCTTGCCCTTCTTGGCGTGACGGCGCGGCAGCAGCGTGGTCTTGGCGCGCTCGGCCTCCACAGCATCGGACACGTCGACGAACGGGTCCTCGTCCTCCTCATCGTCACTCAAAATCGGATCGACCTCGCTGCCCATGACCGTGGTCACGGCAGCGTCAGAACCCTTCTGGCGTAGAATGCTCAGGTGCGGGCGTGCGACACCGGGAACCGAAAGGGCCTCATCATCGCCCCACGGGCTCGCGTTGACGTCGGCACGACGGCGCTCGGCAAAATCGGCCGCATGGTCGCGGGCAGAGCGCAGCACACCACCCACCGAAAAGCCGATGATAACCAGACCGACGACGACAAGACCCAGCAGGACCACCATTGCGATAGGCTTACCCAGGGCGTTCTGCAGCGTGCTGGCGATAAAGGCACCGATGTAGCCACCCGAGGCGGAGAGATTCTGCGGAGTGAACATGAGCTCGCTCGAATCACTCGTACCCGGCACCATAAGCGAGAGGATGGAAACCACAGCCACGAAGACCACGGTACCGCCTGCAACCGAGCGCACGTTGAGCGGCGAATCCTCGCCCAAAAAGAGCGTGGCCGCAAACAGCAGGATGACAATCGGCAGCACATAGGCGCCCAGGCCAAAGCCCAAGTGGTAGAAACCGGCAACAGCAGCAGTAACAGGTGCGGTTGCCGGCGAAATCACAGCGATGAAGGACGCAATAGCCAGTACGGCGATAACCACGCCCGCGATATCACGATTGGCCGAAGGCTCTACCAAGGGCTCAAAATCCTCGAACTCGGCCTCGTGGCCCTTATTGGCACGCAGATGGGAACCGGCACCCTTAGCAGATGCCGGCTGGTTATTGGCCTTATTGCCTTTGGCGTTTTGTGCAGATCCGCGCGCCAAACTAAACCTCCATGACGACCGGGATGATCATCGGACGGGTGCGCGTACGGCTCCAGATAAAGTTAGAGAGCGAATCGCGCACGGCCTTGCGAATGGCGTCGGAGCCACTGCTGGTGAAGCTGAACTTGCCCTTCTCGATCGTCTTCATGATGGACGCGGAGGCATCCTCGGAGAACTGATCGTCGATGGCAAACGAGACGCCGCGACCCGAGAACTCGATGGCCTCGATCTTCTTGTGCTTGAGCGAGACGATGGCAACGGCCGTGACCATACCGTCGTTGGCGAGCTTCTGACGATCGCGCAGGACGATGGGGTCGGTATCGCCGATACGAAGACCGTCGACGTAGACGATGCCGGACTCGACGGGCGTACCGCGTTTGACGATACCTCCGCGCATCTCGAGCGTGTCGCCGTTGTCGAGGATAAAGATATGGTCGTCCTTAATGCCCATCTTTCGAGCAAGCTGGGCGTGGGCGCGCAGATGCACGGCCTCGCCGTGGACCGGCATAAAGTACGTGGGCTTGGCCATGGCCATCAGGAGCTTGAGCTCCTCCTGGCTGCCGTGGCCCGAGACATGCACCAGGGCACGGTTCTTGTCCCACACGTCGCAGCCAAGCTTGGCCAGGCTGTTGACGACCTGCTGAACGGCCTTTTCGTTACCGGGAACCGGCGTGGCCGAAAGGATGACGGTATCGCCCTCGTGGATGGAGAGCGTCTTATGCTCGCCGTTGGCCATGCGCGAAAGGGCCGACAGCGGCTCGCCCTGCGAGCCGGTGCACATGACGACGATCTTGTCATCGGGTAGGTTATCGATATCGAAGGCATCGATGATATCGGCATCGTCGATGTTGAGATAACCCAGCTCGCGCGCCACGCGGGTATTGGTGAGCATGGAGCGGCCGGTCACGACGACCTTGCGGCCGCACTTGCGGGCGGCGTCGCAGATCTGCTGCAGGCGATGGATGTGGCTCGAGAACGACGCGACGAACACGCGACCCGGGGCATTCTTGATGGCGTGCAGCAGATTGGGACCGACCTCGGCCTCGGACTTGGTAAAGCCGGGGACCGTGGCGTTGGTGGAGTCGGACAGCAGCAGGTCAATGCCCTGCTTGGCAAAGCGGCTGATAGCGGCATAGTCGGGCGTGACGCCATCGATGGGCGTCTGGTCGAGCTTAAAGTCGCCCGTGTGCATAACGGTGCCCTGATTGGTGCGAATGAACACGCCCAGAGCGCCGGGGATGGAGTGCGTCATCGAGAAGAAGTCGAGCGAGATGCCACCGAGGTTGACATGGCTGCCGCCCTTGACCTCGCGGAACTTAGGCGCGCGGATGCGGAACTCGGAGAGCTTGCCCTCGATAAAGCCGAGCGTCAGCTTGCTCGAGAAAATGGGCACCTTGTTGTTGAGGTCCTGCAGCAGGTACGGAAGCGAACCGGTGTGGTCCTCGTGGCCGTGGGTGACGATGATGCCGCGGAGCTTCTCCTCGTTCTCCAGTACGTAGGTGTAGTCGGGAAGCACCAGGTCGATACCGGGCTGAGAATCGTCGGGGAACATGAGGCCAGCGTCGACGAGCACCATGTCGTCGCCGCACTCGAAGACCGTCATGTTCTTGCCGATGCCGTCAAGGCCGCCGAGCGGAATGATCTTCAAGGGAGATGATTTTTTAGCTGCCATAAGTGAGTGTTGTTTCCTTTCTTCGAAACGGGTCTGGAACAACCGACGGGGCGCTTCTGGCAAACCGACCGCCGGGAACGTACAAACATGCATCACAGAGTCGATGCAATAACCACAGTATGATACCCATTTGCACGAGCACAGACCACCCATGCATTAAAGCCCCATCTGAACCGGTCTATCCCGCCGGTCTGGGCTCAGCGGGCCCGGCACGGGCTAAGTTTCCTGCTCTACAGTCCTGCGCAAGAC
>CAKUEZ010000010.1 GCA_934646965.1 uncultured Collinsella sp.
CAACAATACCATCGCCGAGGCGCAGCCCGTGGTGGCAAAGCTCGATGGCGCCGTTGACGAGCTCACGCCGGCGCTTGCTCAGGTTGAGCCGTTGCTTAAGTCAAGCAAGACTGCCGTCGACGCCCTGACGTCCAACCTCGTTGAGGTTGAGGCGGTCGTTCGCGATATCTCCGAGGTCACCGGCAGCATGGCGGAGGCCAGCAGTGCCGTGTCGAGCGTGACCGACTCCGCCGCCGGTGCCGTGCAGAAGCTCTTCAATAAGGTGAAGGCTCCTGCAGCCGACGCTGAGCGCAAGCTCGCCGCTGCCGCCGCGGAGGCCGAGCAGCCCACTGAGCGCGTTCTGATTGGTGAGGCCGAGGATGAAGCCGCCGATGACGAAGATGCGTCTCAGAAGCCTGCCGCCAAGTCGGCCCAGTATTACACCTATACGCCTGCCGAGACCTCCGAGGAGTCCTGCGATGAGTAGCGAAGCAACCTGCCCCATCACGCTGACCGTTGCCGGTGATCCGCGTTTTGCACGCCTCGTCCGTATGACTGCCGCCAATGTAGGCGCGCTGAGCTCTATGTCCGTCGATCGCATCGAGGACATTCGTATGGCGGCTGAGGAGGCCTTCATCTTTGGTTGTACCGCGGTGGATTCCGACGGTATCACGATCGTGTTCGACGCCGACGCGTCCCATGTTGGCATGACCTTTACCTTTGGCGACCAGGCCACCGTCGATGAGGATGACCAGGCTGCCGTGTATGCCGAGCTCATTCTTGCAAGTGTGTGCGATTCCTACGAAAAGACATCGGCGCCCCTAACGCTTTCCCTCGACCTCAAGGCGGATATCTAATATGACCGAACGTTCCCGGAGCGGTAAGACCGCTTGGGACAAGGAGAAAACCCGCGAGCTGTTTCGTCGCTACAAGGAGACCGGTGATCCGGACGCCCGCGAGCAACTCGTCATGTCCCATATGAACCTGGTAAGGTTTCTTGCCAACAAATTTAAAAACCGCGGCGAGCCTCTCGACGACCTTATGCAGGTCGGCTACCTGGGCCTGCTCAAGGCAATCGACCGCTTTGACCCCGAGCGCGGGCTTGAGTTCACGACGTTTGCAACGCCGACCATTCTGGGCGAGATCAAGCGCCATTTTCGCGACAAGGGCTGGAGCGTGCGCGTGCCGCGCCGTCTGCAGGAACTCTCGGCCAAGGTTAACCAAGCCACCGATAAACTCACCAACGAGCTACAGCGTTCGCCCAAGGTCGAGGAAATCGCCGAATACCTGGGTGTGACCGTCGACGAGGTGCTGGAGGCCATGGAATCGTCCTCGGCCTATACCTCGGTGCCCATCGAGGCCCCAGGCGCGTCTGATTCCGATGATGCGCCCTCGATTCTCGACCGTTATGCCGTCGACGACAACGAGCTCGACTTTACCGACGACCGCCTGGTGATCGAGGAGGCTATCCGCGATTTTTCGCCGCGCGAGCGCGAGGTGATCGAGCTGCGCTTTGTGAAGGGTATGACTCAGATCGAGATTGCCAAAAAGCTTGGCATCTCGCAGGTCCAGGTTTCGCGTCTGCTGCGCCGCACGCTTAAGAAGATTCAGGACAAGATCGACCCCGACGGAGTGATGATTCGTTCATGAGTGAACACCCCCAACATACCGATCGCGCGCTGCGCGACACCCGCATCCTGACGCTGCGCATCTGGGCCGTCGTCGGCTGTATTGTGATTGCTGCCGTCATCTTCAACCTTATGGGCATCCTGGCACCGGTTATTGAGTTTTTGGCCGTCGGTTCCATCATCGCCTTTGTGATGTCGCCCATCACCAACTGGCTCGAGCATCACGGCGTCAATCGCGGTATCGGTTCGCTCATTGCGCTCATCGTGGTTGTGGCGGTACTCGTCGGTGTCGTCTGCATCCTGTCGCCGATTCTGTTCGGACAGATCATGGAAGTCCTGAGCCGTCTGCCTGGGCAGCTTCGTGTTGCGGGCGGCGACCTCAACGAAATGATTTCGAACGCCAAGACGCTCAATAACACGCCGCTCAAGGAGTATCTGGACAACAACCTGTCCTCGCTCGTTACCGTGGCTTCGAAATATGTGTCTCAGATCGCTGCCGAGCTCGGCCGCGGTGTGTTCCCGCTTATCACCAATACGGCTTCGCAGCTGTTCGTGATCTTCTTGGGCCTGGTACTTGCCTACTGGATGGCCTGCGACTACCCCCGCATGCACCACGAGATCTGCACTATCATCGGCCAGGAAAAGGAGACCTCGTACCGCTTTATGGTTGCGATTCTTTCTCGTTCCGTCGGCGGTTATATGCGTGGCATGGTCGTCACGTCCATCTGCGGTGGCATCCTGGCCTTTATCGGTTTTATGATCATCGGGCACCCGTACGCGGCGCTTATGGCCATCTTTACCGGCATCATGCACTTGGTCCCGGTTGTCGGTCCCTGGGTGAGTGCTGCGATCGCCACGGTGCTCGGATTTATGTTCAGCCCGATGCTGGCGTTGTGGACGCTCATTGTGACCATGATTGCGCAAAACGTCACTGATAACGTGATTTCGCCTAAGGTCATGCAGAGCTCGGTGCAGGTGCATCCCATCATGAGCCTGACGGCACTCGTCATTGGCTCGGCGCTCATGGGCCCCATCGGCATGATTATTGCCATCCCGCTTTGCGCGGCCCTCAAGGGTATCTTCGTGTACTACTTCGAGAACGAGACCGGCCGCCAGCTCGTGGCCTACGACGGCGCCGTGTTTAAGGGCACGCCGTATCGCGATGCCGAGGGTAAACCGGTCGCCGCTTACGACGCGCTCGGCGACGACACCTTCATCTACGAGTCCGAGCTCATCGGTAACGAAACCGCGCCCGAGGCCAAGGCAATGCCCAAGCCCGAGCTCGATAATCCCTGGATTAAGCTCTCGGGTCTGCAGCCCGATACCACGGGCTTCTTCAAGAACCCCTTCGCCAAGGACGACGATGCCAACTCGGACGACGACACCAAAACCGGCATCGACGGTTCCATGGACGATTCGGATTCTAAATAGGTCTTGTTAGCGTTTCTTGAAGTTGTAGATGACAAGAAACGCAAGCAATGCGATTGATAAGGGGCCGGCTACATAGAAATAGAGAACGTCAATTGCGCGTAGAGGTCCATAAGTCATATCGCCGGACGTTACTGCATACAATACGTAGCCAAATGCTGGTTGGTTTGCATACCAGTGGGAGAAGGCCAAGAGCGCTAAAAGTGCTACTACCAGAAGTGCATTCAAGACAAATCTTTTGCTTTTCATCGATCGCTCCTTCCGGGTGACTCTTATATGCAATTCTACAGCAGCCATTTTTTTCAAAGAACAAGACTGTCCTAAATAACGTGCACTTTCGCTGGAGGGTCGCTGTTTGGCGGCCCTCTTTTTTGCACATACGCGGTGGGATGGTAATATCGTTACGTTTGAACTGTTTCGATGTGAAACCGAGGAGATTCCCTCTATGAGTGCTGACTACCCGTCAATGACTACGGCCGAGATCCGCTCTAAGTTCCTCAACTTCTTTGAGGAGCGCGGTCTTAAGCTCTATCCTTCTTCGTCCCTCGTCCCCGACGATCCTTCGCTGCTGCTTGCCAACGCCGGCATGAACCAGTTTAAGGAGTACTACCAGGGCAAGAAGACCATGAAGGAGATCGGCGCGATCTCCTGCCAGAAGTGCGTCCGCACCAACGACATCGACTGCATCGGCGAGGACGGCCGTCACCTTTCCTTCTTTGAGATGCTTGGCGACTTCTCCTTTGGCGGCGTCTCAAAGCAGCAGGCCTGCGCTTGGGCCTTTGAGCTCATCACCAAGGAGTTCAAGCTGCCGCTCGACCGCCTGTACTTCACCGTCTTTACCGAGGATGACGAGACCCATGACGTGTGGCGCTCCCTGGGCGTTGCCGAGGATCACATCTCCCGTTTGGGCGAGGATGACAACTTCTGGGCCGCTGGCCCCACCGGCCCCTGCGGTCCGTGCTCCGAGATCTACTTTGACATGGGCGAGGAGGTCGGCTGCGGCAGCCCCGACTGCAAGCCCGGCTGCGACTGCGACCGCTTCCTTGAGTTCTGGAACCTCGTGTTCACCCAGTACGACCGCCAGGAGGACGGCTCCATGCCGGAGCTGCCGCACCGCAACCTCGATACGGGCATGGGCCTGGAGCGCATGGCCGCCATCATGCAGCACAAGACCGCCAACTACGACGGCGATCTGATGCAGCACCTCATTAAGCTTGGCGAGGAGATCAGCGGTAAGACCTATGTCGCCGACGATTACTCCGGCGCCAGCCGCTCCCTGCGCATCATCGCCGACCACTCCCGTGCCGTCGACTTTATGATCTCCGACGGCATCCTGCCCGGTAATGAGGGTCGCGAGTACGTCCTGCGCCGCCTGCTCCGCCGCGCCGTGTTCCACGGTCGCCTGCTGGGCATCGAGGGCGCCTTCCTGACCAAGTTCATCGACGAGGTCAACGCTCAGATGGGCGAGGCCTATCCCGAGCTGCTCAAGAACGTCGCGCTCGTCAAGGGCATCGTCGCCTCCGAGGAGGAGCGTTTCTCCACGACGCTCGACAACGGCCGCGTTTACTTGGACGAGGCTCTGGCAGCGCTTACCGAGGGCGCTGTCCTTCCGGGCGATGTTGCCTTTAAGCTGCACGACACCTTCGGTTTCCCCATCGATCTGACCGTCGAGATTGCCGGCACTGCCGGTCACGACGTTGACATGGACGGCTTTACCGCCTGCATGGAGGATCAGAAGGCCCGTGCCCGCGCCAACGCCAAGGGCGATGCCTGGGGCAGCTTCAACGATGTGTGGGTCGAGCTTTCCGATAAGGTTGCCGCGACCGAGTTCGACGGCTATGGCAACGATGTGATCGAGGGCGCCAAGGTTGTCGCCATCGTTCGCAGCGGCGAGTCCGTCGAGTCCGCTGCCGCCGGCGAGGACGTTGAGGTCGTGCTCGACCGTACTCCGTTCTACGCCGAGATGGGTGGCCAGCAGGGCGACGCCGGCGAGCTTTCCGCCGAGGGCGTTGCGCTGACCGTTGCCGATACCAAGAACCACAACGGCCTGTATGCCCATGTCGCGCACGTTGCCGAGGGTACGCTGACCGTCGGTGCCACCGTGACCGCCGCGCTCGACGCCGAGCGCCGTGGCTTCCTGCGTCGCAACCACACCGCCACGCACCTGCTCGACGCCGCCCTTAAGCAGGTCCTGGGCGAGCATGTCTCCCAGGCTGGCTCGCTGGTGACGCCCGAGCACCTGCGCTTTGACTTTACGCACTTCGAGGCCCTGTCCTCCGAGCAGCTCAAGGCTGTCGAGGACCTGGTCAACCAGCAGATCTTCGCCTCCAAGCCGGTCGTGACCCGCGTCATGGGCATCGACGAGGCCAAGGCCGCCGGCGCTGTCGCCCTGTTTGGCGAGAAGTACGGCGATGTCGTCCGCGTTGTCTCCGTGGGCGCTGAGGACCAGCCGTTCTCCCGCGAGCTCTGCGGTGGTACGCACGCCGCCAACACTGCCGAGATCGGCCTGTTCAAGATCATTTCCGAGTCCTCCACGGGCTCTAACGTCCGCCGTATCGAGGCCGTGACCTCCAAGGGCGCGCTCGATTACATGGCCGACCGCCTGGCACTCGTTGACGCCGCCGCCGCTGCGCTCAAGTGCCGCGTCGACGAGGTTCCCGCCCGCGTTGAGAACCTGCAGGCCGAGCTGCGCGAGACTTCCAACAAGCTCAAGAAGGCGCTCACCGGTGGCTCCTCCGATGCCATCTCCAGCGCCATTGAGGGTGCTGTCGAGGTTAACGGTTACAAGCTCGTCGTCGCTGAGCTTCAGGGTCTCGAGGCTGCTGACCTGCGCAACGTTTGGGACACCGTGCACCAGAAGGTCGCCGGTCCCGTCGCGTGCGTTGTCGCCAGCGTGACCGAAAAGGGCACGCCGGCCCTGCTCGCCGCCGCCTCCGATGACGCCGTTAAGGCCGGTTTCCACGCCGGTAACGTAATCAAGCAGATCGCGGGCCTGGTCGACGGTCGCGGTGGCGGTCGTCCCAACATGGCCCAGGCCGGCGGCAAGAATGCCGACGGTATCGCCGATGCCCTCGCGGCCGCCAAGACCGCGCTCGGCGCCTAAGAACCTAAGAAGTCGCTGTGGTTGCGCTTGCGCTGGACATAGGGGAGACCAGGATTGGCATCGCTGTCTCGAGCCGAGATGGCAAGATGGCGATGCCCGTCAAGGTGCTCCCTGCTGCCGAGGTCACCGGTATGGCCAAGACGTTCCGTTACCTGGTCGAGGACTATGAGCCCGATATCCTGGTAAGCGGGCGCCCCCTGACCATGGCCGGTGAGCCCGGCCCCCAGGCCGAGCGCGTCGCCGCCGTGGCGCAAAAGATTGCCAACGAGCTCGATCTTCCGCTGGAGTTTGAGGACGAGCGCCTGTCCTCGCAAGAGGCCAAGCGCATCCTGCGCGAGCAGGGGCTCAACGAAAAGCAGATGAGGGGCAAGATTGACATGATCGCCGCCAGCCTGTTTTTGCAGACGTGGCTCGATCGTAAAAACGAGGAGGTTCAGCATGCCTAGCGCTTTCGATCCGCGCCAGCCAAATCGACAGGGACGGCCCGCGCCGCGTCCTGGTCAGCCTGGCCAGCGCCCGGTGCAGCCGACGCAACGCGCGACTCAGCCCTCCTCGGTCCCCGCTCAGCCTGTCCAGCGTAGGGCCCAACAGCCTACCCAGCGCGTAGCTCAGCAGCCTGCTGCCCGTTCAGCGCAGCCCGCTGGCGGCGCTCGCTTTAAGCAGCAGACTCCTACGCAGCGCACACAGGCGCAGGCCTCGCAGCCTCGCTCCCATGCTCATCGCGTTCATGGTTCGCACGGCGTGGCCCCGGCTACGCGCTCGAGTTACAGCACCCATGCCCGCCGCGGTGCGCAAAAGAAAAGCTCCTCGGTGCCCATGATTATCGGTGGCGTCGTCGCCGTGCTTGCGCTTGTCGCGATCGTCTTCTTTGTCGTGCCGGCCGTCAAGGGCTTCTTTACCGGTGGGGACGCGAACGTCACGGCTGGCCAGCAGGTCACCATTACGATTCCCGATGGTGCCTCGGGCGACACGATTGCCTCGATTCTCTCCGAGAATCATATCGTCGAGAATCCTAAGGACTACTACGCGGCGGTCAAAAAACTCAACGCCGATATGTCGCTCAAGCCTGGCACCTACTCGTTTACCACGCTCATGGATGCGACAAAGGTCGTGCAGCAGCTGATGGAGGGCCCCAATGCCGGCTCCGATGCCCTTACGATTCCTGAGGGTCTGACGGTCGACCAGATCGCCGACCGCGTGGCCGCGGCATATGACGGCATCTCCAAGGAAGACTTCCTTAACCAGGCAAAGGCTTCCTATTACATTAACGATTATCCGTTCCTGGCGGGCGCCGGTAACGACTCGCTCGAGGGCTTCTTGTTCCCCAAGACCTACTCGCTGGGCAAGGACCCGTCTGCAGACGACGTGATTCGCGCCATGCTCGACCAGTTTAAGGCTGAGTACAAGTCGCTCGACTTTGCCGGCTGTGAGGCCAAGATCAAGGAGCGCTACGGTGTGGAGATGTCGGACTACGACATCGTCAATCTTGCCTCTATCGTCGAGCGCGAGGGCCTTAACGCTGATCAGCGCGCTCACGTGGCCTCGGTGTTCTACAATCGCCTGGCCGGCAAGCTCGATGGCCTGCGCTACCTCAACAGCGATGCGACCATGATGTATGTCACCGGTGGCGAGGTTACCGCCGATGACCTGCAAAGCGATAGCCCGTATAACACGTACAAGCACGAGGGCCTGCCGCCCACGCCCATTTGCTCTCCGTCGCTCGAGGCGCTCAAGGCCACCCTTGAGCCGACCGACTCTGAAGACCTGTATTTCTATATTACGCAGGACGAGGAGTATTTCTCGAAGACCTACGAAGAGCACCAACAGTCTTGGAATTGATCATGAGGATTTTTAGCCCCAAACGATATGTTGCCTCGGTCGATCGCATCGACCTCGATACCCTGTGGGCCGACGGCAAGCGCGCCATTCTGCTCGATCGCGACAACACCCTGGTGCCGCGTGATACCGAGCAGGTTCCCGCTGCGGTCTCTGCTTGGCTCGATGCAGCCCACGCCAAGGGCTTTAAGCTGTGCATGGTGTCCAATAACTGGCATCGCGACCAGGTTATGGCATCGGCGCGCGAGCTGGGGCTCGAGGCCATCAGCCACGCCATGAAGCCGGCGCCGTTTGCCCTGAAGGCAGGCCTTAAGCGCCTGGGTGCCTCGGCCGACGAGGCCGTGCTGATCGGCGACCAACTCTACACGGACGTGTGGAGCGGCAACTTTGCCGGTGTCGATACCATCCTGGTGAAGCCGCAGGCCACGCAGGACCTGTGGTATACACAGATCTTCCGTATCTTTGAGCGCCGGGCCCTGCGCGACCTTCCCTGCGAGGAATAGGTCTCGTCATGTCCCAGCACACCAAACACGGCTGCGACCATATCTTCTTTATCGGCTTTTTGGGCGCGGGCAAGTCGACGCTCGCGCGCAACGTCGGCAATATGTTCAAGCGTCGGTTTATCGATACCGACCGCCTGGTCGTGCGCCGATGCGGCAAGTCGGTGACCGAGATTTTTGAGACCGAGGGCGAGGATCGTTTTCGCGAGCTCGAGACCTCGGCGCTCCGTTCGCTTCAAAGCGAGCGCAGCCTGCTGGTTTCGTGCGGGGGCGGTATCGTGGAGACGCCGGTGAACATTGAGTTGATGCACGAGATGGGTACGTGCGTGTATCTCGAGGGCGATTTTGAGGACTCGATGCGCCAGATCCGCCGCTCCGATACCCGGCCCGATTTCCGTTCGCCCGAGCATGCGGCGCAGCTCTTTGAGCACCGCCGTCCGCTGTATCGCCAGGCCGCCGACCTCACCCTTGATATCCGCAACAAGTCCTTTGAGGACGTTTCCTACCTTTGTGCCGAGATGCTTTTGGAGCGTGGACTGCTATGATTCGCCGTCAACTCATCAATTTCCAAAACCGTAGCGTCGATGTTCGCGTTGGATTGGGTGCGTTCGAGGAGCTGTCGCGCATGTTTGCCTCTGCCGTGGGCAAGCCTAAGCGCGCGATGGTCGTCTGGAATGCTGCCACGTCTGAGCGCTTTGGCGAGACGGTCGAGCATGCGCTGGTCGATGCCGGTTTTGCCGTGTCGCAGCTCATCCTCGAGGTTTCGTCAACCGGTGCCACGCTGGCCGATGCCGATACCGTCTTTGGCGCTCTGTCGGCCAACGGTATTACCTGCGACGATCTTGTTGTCGCCGTCGGTGATGCGGCGACGTGCTCGGTCGTTTGCTGGTGTGCCAACCAGTGGTGCGGCCGCACGGAGTGCGCGCTGCTGCCGACGACCTTCGATGCCATGCTCACGGTCGCGACGACGATGGAGCCGCTCGTTTCCTCGAGCGAGCACGCGCTTCCCGCCATCGCGTTTCGCCCTGAGCCGGGCTTGGTCGTGTGTGACCTCGACCTTGTTCGCGAGGCCGACCCCGAGGACCTCAAGCGCGGGTATGCCGTGCTCGTGGCCACTATGCTCTCGAGCAGCAAGTCGCGCTGGAACCAGTTCACCGAGACCGTCCCCGAGATTCTCGCGGGCGAGGAGGTTGCGCTCGTCAATGCCGTGCAGTGGTCCCAGACCGCGCGCAAGGACGTGCTCATGGCTACGAACCCCAGCGCCCGCCACGCCCTCGACTTTGGCAGGACGGGGGAGCGCACGTTACGTGCCTGCTTGGGCGATGCCGCGGCGCAGGTTCCCACCTACCAGCTGCTGTCCGAGGGTATGCGGTTCGAGTCGCGTCTTGCCCACGATGCCTGCGACTTTGATATCGATTACGTCTTTGAGGTCGACGATTGCCTGGAAGACTTCGGTATCGAGGAGCTTGCCTTTGACCTTGAGCCGGAGGCTTTTATTGCCGAGTTCCGCAATCAGCAATTTGCACGTTCGAACCGTAGCATGCTGCCGCTGCCTGCAGCACTTGGCGCCATTCGTCTGACCAACGTCGAGGACGAGGTTCTTGAGCGCCATGCCCAAGCCTACTTGGCTTCTCGCAAGGAACTTCTCTAAGTTTATTGACATCCATCGTCTTTCGTATCATGTTGAGGGGCGGGTTTCAATCGGTTACGGATAGCTCGCGATTTCGTACGTTGATTGAGCCCGCTCCGTCTTTATGTGACGACAACAAGAAAGGAATCTGCATGTCTGAGTTTGCTGCCGGTCCTGCCGGTCGTATCGAGCGTGTCCGCGCTCTGATGGTTGAGCGCGGCTACGACGCCATCGTGGTGCGCGACGAGGCCAACCTTCGTTGGCTTACGGGCGTGAAGGGCGTCTTCGACTATACCTTCGAGTTCCCGCACGCCGCGTTTATTACGGCCGACCAGTGCCTGTTCCATACCGACTCGCGCTACCTCAACAGCTTTGAGGAGAATACGCCCGCCGGCAGCCCCTGGGTCTACGACATGGACGAGGGCACCATCCCCGGCTGGGTCGCCGGCAAGATCGCGGCCAACAAGTGCCGCGTCTGCGCCGTCGAGGACGACATGCAGATCAACTTCTATCAGGGCATTCAGCGTGGCCTTGAGGATCGCTCCGTAGCCTGCATGCTGCCGCTGATGCATGACGACATCCGCAAGATGCGCGCCATCAAGGATGCCGAGGAGATCGAGCTCATGCGCCATGCGCAGTCGATCACCGATGCCGCCTTCCAGCACATGCTTGGCTTTATTAAGCCCGGTATGACCGAGAAGCAGGTCCGCAACGAGCTTGAGAACTTTATGTTCGCCAACGGCGCCGACAGCTTGGCCTTCGGCTCCATCGTGGCGAGTGGCCCCAATACCGCCAACCCGCATGCCGTCCCGAGCGACCGCGTGATCGAGAAGGGCGACTTTGTCCTGATGGACTACGGCGCGGGCTACTGCGACTACCGCTCTGACATGACTCGTACCGTCGTGATGGGCGAGCCCACCCAGGAGCAGCTCGACCTGTACGCGCTCGTGCGCCGCACCCACGAGGAGTGCGTCGCCGCCATCCATCCGGGCGTGGAGGGCAACGACATTTTCAAGCTTTCCAAGAAGATCATCGGCGATGCCGGCTATGGCGATTACTACAACCATGGTCTGGGCCACGGCGTGGGTATCGACATCCACGAGCTGCCCAACTTCAACCGCAGCAAGAACATCATCGAGGTCGGCTCGGTTATCACCATGGAGCCCGGCGTGTACCTGCCCGGCGTGGGCGGCGTGCGCCTGGAGGACTACGGCGTCGTCACCGAGAACGGCTATGAGCCCTTCACCAAGACCCCGCATGACCTCCACATCATCGACTGCTAGGCTACCTCGGTAGATAGTTTGGGGCGGGGCGTCCGGAATGTTTCGGGCGCCCCGCGTTCTCTTTTTATGCGCTCGCCGCAGGCGCCGCCTGCAAGTGTATAATTTCGGTCGTATGTAATTTGGACGCCTGTGCGTTCTGCCCATAACAAGAAAGGTCGATATGCCTACCATTTCTACCGCCGACTTCAAGAACGGCCTCGGTCTCCGCATTAAGGACAAGGTCTACACCATCGTCGAGTTCCAGCATGTCAAGCCGGGCAAGGGCGGCGCTTTCGTGCGCTACAAGACCCGCGACATCAAGAGCGGCCGCGTCGTCGAGAACACCTGCAACGCCGGCACCAAGTTCGAGAGCGTCATGCTCACCACCCGTGAGTTCCAGTACCTCTACAACGATGGCGCCGACTACATCTTCATGGACAACGAGTCCTACGAGCAGGTTCCCGTTCCCGAGGACATGGTGGGCGAGAACTCCAAGTGGCTGCGCGAGAATGACACCTGCCAGCTGCTCTTCGCCGACGACGAGCTCATGGGCGTGACGCCTCCGATGTTCATCGAGACCACCATTGTCCAGACCGACCCGGGCTTTAAGGGCGACACCGTCCAGGGTTCCACCAAGCCGGCCACCATCGACACCGGCGCTGTCATCCAGGTCCCCATGTACCTCAACGAGGGCGAGGTCATCAAGGTTGACACCCGCGACGGCAAGTTCGTCTCCCGCGTCTAGCAACCAACTCTTCTAGGAGGACTCATGCCCCAGGAAATCAAGATTGACGGCATCGGCATTTCGCCCGATGTTCTGACCGCCATCGTCTCGCGCGCCGTGTCCGATGTCGAGGGCATCGCCTCCGTTGGCGTCAAGGACCTTGCCACCAACCTTGTCTCCATGATGCTTTCGTCCAAGGCCCCGGCTTCCGAGCCGGCGGTCGAGGTCGAGGTCATCGGCGACAAGCTCGCACTTACCGTGCGCGTCGTGGTGTTCTTTGGCTATCCGTTCAAGAAACTCGCCGAGGCCGTTCGCGCCGCCGTGGTCGCCGCTATCGATGCCCAGGTGGGCGTCGAGGTCGAGCGCGTTGACGTTTGTATCGACGGCCTCGTTTTCCCCAAGGAGTAACCTTTGAGCCTTAAGGTTTATCGCGGGCGCACGCTTGCCCGCAGTCAGGCGCTGCAGCTGCTGTTCCAGGCCGAGGCCACGGACAGCCCGCTCGAGCGCGTCCTCGAGGGCGATTTCCTGATCTCGAAGGGTCCCCTCGACCCCTACGCGCTGGAGCTTTGCCGCGGTGCCTACGAGCATATCGATCGCATCGACTGCGCTCTGCGCGCCGTCGCCAAGAACTGGGATCTTATGCGCATGCCCGGCGCCGACCGCAACCTGCTGCGTATCGCCGTCTACGAGATGCGCTTCCTCACGGATGAGGAGGTCTCGGACGCTATCGTGATTAACGAGGCCGTTGAGATCGCCAAGGCATACGGTACCGACCAGTCCGCGTCGTTCGTTAACGGCGTGCTGGGCAAGATCGCCCGCAGCGAGGAACTGCCGGGCGAGGATCTGTACCAGGAGCTGCTGGCCGAGGATCGCGCCCGCGAGGAAGCCCAGGCTGCCGAAGCTGCCGCCAAGGTCGCTGCCGCTCAGGCTGCCGCCGGTGTGCTGACCGAGGATGCGGACGCCGCAGAGGCCGTCGAGGCCGACTCCGTCGAGGAGTAGCCATGCCAGAGGGTTCCGTCCGCAACTTCGACGAGATTTCGGTTCGTCTGGACCAGATTATCGCTACCGTTCGCTCCAAGGATACGTCCTTGGAGCGTTCGCTCGATCTGTTTGACGAGGCGATTGAGCTGGGTTCCCGCGCGGTCGACATGGTCGACAAGTTTGAGCTGACGCCGCGTGAGGCCGATAA
Organism: uncultured Collinsella sp.; assembly: GCA_934646965.1. Lineage (GTDB taxonomy): Bacteria > Actinomycetota > Coriobacteriia > Coriobacteriales > Coriobacteriaceae > Collinsella. Next base: position 13,280 of record CAKUEZ010000010.1, read on the forward strand.
GCTCGAGCAGGAATACGATGAGGATGCGGCTAACGAATCCCAGGGTACGCAGGCTGCATCTCCGGACACGAATGGTTGATGGCATTCATGAAACGCGTGCGTCTTGATGACGAACTGATTTCACAGGGCATCTGCGCCGATCGCGCGGATGCCCTTCGCACTCTTATGGCCGGCTTGGTCTCGAGCGGCGGCGAGCGCTTGACCTCGCCGGGTCTTAAGGTGACGCCGGGCCTGTCTCTGCATGTGAAGGGGCACATTCCCTACGTTGGGCGTGGTGGCCTTAAGCTCGAGGGCGCGCTCGATGCGTTTGACATCGACCCCACGGGCCTTGCCTGCCTGGATGTCGGGTGTTCCACCGGCGGTTTTACCGACTGTCTGCTCAAGCGCGGCGCCGCGACCGTTGTCTCGGTGGACGTGGGGCGTGCCCAGTTTGATTGGTCGTTGCGCCAAGACGATCGCGTGACGCTCCATGAGCGCACCAACGTGACGCAGCTGCCCGAACTTGGTTATGCGAGCGCCATCGACTTGGCCGTGTGCGATGTTTCGTTTACCAGCATCGCGAATATCATTGATGCGGTATTGGCGTGCCTGACGCCTGCGGCTTCGTTTTGCACATTGGTAAAGCCGCAGTTTGAAGCGCCGGCGGCGCTGGTGGGCGAGGGCGGCATCGTGACCGATCCCGCTGTGCGCGTCGACACACTCGTGGCAGCTATTGAGCTGTTCGCCGACAAGGGCCTGTTCCCGGTCGACGTGTGCGTGTCGCCCATCCACGGCGCCAAGGGCAACGTCGAGTTTTTCCTGTACGGCACGAGGTTCGTACCGGGTGAGCGGTCGCGCGACGAACTGCAATCCCAGGTATCGGTTTTGAGCGAGAAAGCTGCAACGCTATGAAGGTCTTTCTGGTTCCCAATTATTACAAGCAAGAGGCGGTCGAGAGCGGCCTGATGCTCGAACTGTGGCTGACGCGCCAGGGCTACGAGGTTGCATGGGCAGCCGATCAGCGCTCGAAGATTCAAAGCTCGCCTGATGTTGATGATGCCGATCTGGTCATTACGCTCGGCGGCGACGGCACGCTGCTTCGCGCTGCCCGCATCCTCAACTATCGCGAGATTCCCATCCTTGGTCTTTCCTATGGTCACCTCGGCTTTTTGACGGCTGCGAGCCCCGAGGAGCGCGATATTTTGCAGGTCGTGAGCGACGCCTTATCCGGCGAGCTCCATGTGAGCCGCCGCGCCACCATCGCCGCGGATATCGTGTCCGTGCGCGACGACGGAACCAAGGACGTCGTGCGCGCCTTTGCCCTCAACGATATGGCGCTCACCCGCGGCCCGCTTTCCGATATGGTCGAGTTCGACATTACCGTGTCGGGACACCATATCGATCGTCTGCGTGGCGACGGCGTGGTCGTGTCCACGGCGACCGGCTCTACGGGCTATGCGCTCAGTGCCGGCGGCCCTATCGTGAGCCCGGATTACACGGGTATGGTTTGCGTGCCCATCGCGCCGCACACGATTCAGGCGCGCGCCTTTTTGACCTCCCCGAGTGATGTCGTTGAGATCTTTATGTCCGACGACCGCCCGAGTGTTCCGGCGATTGCTATCGACGGCCAGTTTATTACCTGCGACGGTACCGTCGAGAGCGTGGCCGTGCGCCGCGGCCCCGGCGATGTGCTGCTGCTCGATTACGGCCCCGAGAGCTTCTATAACTCGGTGAGCCGCGTATTCTACGGAGTTCGTCATGATCGATGAGCTGCAGGTTTCTAACATTGCGCTCATTCGCGAGGCGACGCTGGTGCCGAGTGCCAGCTTGACCGTCCTGACTGGTGAGACCGGTGCCGGTAAGACCGCGCTGCTCTCGGCCCTCAAGCTCATTTTGGGCGAGCGTGCGGATTCGTCGACGGTCCGCGAAGGCGAGGCGCTGGCGAGCGTCGAGGCGCGCCTGTTCGATGGTCCGCACGACGCCGAGGGCTTCACCGTGCAGCGCAGCCTTTCTGCTGAGGGCCGCAGCCGTGTCAAGATTGACGGCCGCATCGCTAGCGTGCGCGAGCTTTCGGAGCGCGTCGGTGTGATGATGGACCTTTGCGGTCAGCACGAGCACCAGCGCCTGCTTGACCCAGCGCACCATGTTGCCATGGTCGATGCATGGGCGGGGCGCTCGGCGCTCGAGGCGCTCGAAAAGTATCGCGCCTGCTTTAAGGCATCGCGTGCCGCTGCCAAAGAGGTCCGCCGTGTCGAGGAGGCCTCCCGTGCGCAGGGAAGCCGCGTCGAGGAGGCTCGCTTTGCGCTCGAGCGTATCGCCGAAGTCGATCCCAAGCCTGGCGAATACGAGGAGCTTGAGGAGCTGCTGCCGCGCTCGGAGCATGCCGAGGTGCTGGTAGCGACTGCTAACGAGGCCCATGCATCACTTGCTGCCGAAGGGGGAGCGCTCGATGCCGTGAACGGCGCCGTTGCAGAGCTTTCCCGTATGGCTACCGTGGATCGCAAGCTGGGCGACATTGCCGATGCGCTTTCGGATGCATGCATCTCACTCGAGGATTGCGCCAATGAGCTGCGTGCCTATCGCGATGGCGTTGCGTTTGACCCGCGCGAGCTCACTCGCATGCGCGAACGTTATTCAGACCTCAAAGGCTTGCTGCGCCAGTGGGGCCCCACCATGGACGACGTGTTTGCCATGCGTGATCGCTCGCAAGAGCTGTTGTCGCTGGTAGATGATGGCGATGAGCGGATCAAGAAGGCGCGTGAAGCGCTTGGCGCGGCTGAGCGCGAACTCTTTGCTGCCGCCAAGGCGCTCAAGCGTGCTCGTAACACGGCCGCTCCGCGTTTTTGTCATGAGGTCGGACGTCAGATGGCACGCCTGGAGATGGGTAGCGCCGAACTCGTTTGGGAATCGCGCGATCTTCCCCGTGCCGAGTGGACGCCTGCTGGTCCTTCCAGCTATGAACTGCTGTACCGCAGCGGCGCCGGTTTGACGCCACGCCCCTTGCGTCGCATCGCCTCGGGCGGCGAGCTGAGCCGCGTCATGCTCGCGAGCAAGGTCGTTCTGGGAAATGCCGATGGCGTGGATACGCTGGTGTTTGACGAGGTCGATGCCGGTGTCGGCGGTTCCACCGCTCGTGCCCTTGCGGGTGTGCTGGCGGATCTTGCCGCTACGCATCAGGTGATTGTCGTAACCCACTTGGCTCAGGTCGCCGTCATGGCCGACAAGCATTACGTGGTCAGCAAAGACGCCGGTGACGTTCCCCAGACACATCTGGACGAGGTAACCGGCGAGGCCCGCACCGCCGAGATCGCCCGCATGCTCAGCGGCGATCAATCGGAGGCCAGTTTGGCGCATGCCAAGCAGATGCTGGAAGAAGCTCGCGGCTAGACCGATTCAGCGATGTCGGTGGGACAAGTCGTCTACTCCACGACCTTATCCGGCTGGATGAGCTCCTCGTAGTAGCTGATATGCTCGCGTGCGTCCTCGATTTCGGGCAGCAGGAAGTTGTAGATGACCTCGATGATCATCGTGGCGCTGATCTTAGAGAATGCAAAGTCGCCCGTCGTCAGCAGCGCCTCGTGATTGACGGTATTAAACGTATAGTCTGCCAGGCGCGCGAGTGGAGACTTGCTGTCGCTGCTGATGACGACTACGGTGGCGCCGCAGTCGCGAGCTGCTTTAGCCATGCGGTTCAGTCGGCGCGACTTACCGGAGTTCGAGATCAGCACGATGACATCGCCGGGTTTCAGAGTCAGGGCAAAACCGATCGCAGTCTCACTAATGGTGCTCGCCATGCAGCGCAGACCCAGCTGCGAAAATTTAAACGTTGCATCGAGCGCGACCGCGTTCGTATTGCCCACTGCGGCGAACTCAATAACGCCGGCGTTCTTAAGTGCATATACGACGGCCGCCAAGGTCTCGTGGTCGATGCCATCGATGGTCGCGTTAAGCTCGCTCACCTTGGCGGCGAGGATATTTTTAAGGCTCTGCTCCATGTTGTCGAGCGAGACCTCGTCGGTCAGGCCTTCGTTGCGCTGGCTTTCCAGGTCGCGCGCCAGCGAAAACTGAAAGCTGCGAAAGCTGCCGAAGCCCAGCTTGCGGCAAAAGCGCGAAACGGTCGCCTCGGACGTGGCGGCGGCGCGCGAGAGTTGTGCGGCCGTCAGACGCGGCGCCTCGGACTGGTGCTCCAAAATATAGTCGACAATGCGCTGTTCGGACTCGCTGTATCCCTGATGGGTGCTAATGAGAGAGAGCGCGCTCTTGCTACTATCGGTCATGGATGACTCCTGGTTGGCATGAAAATCGGACTCGTTTTGCAATGTCATAGTATAGGGGCATTTTCAATTACAAGATACACTTTGCCGTTTCAAGTGTTGATGATAAACTTTCACCTACCGTTTACGGTTATGAAAGAACCTTTCACCGGAGAATTGCGTCCTGCCTCTTCTCACGCTAGCGGTGGGTTGGTATCTTTCAGGTGTGGAAAAGCGCGCAAGAAGCGCGTGTAGGGGAGCGCCCGCGGGCGCAGAACTCAAGAAGGAGGGACACATGGCTAAGTTTGACATCATTGCCGCCACCGGTTGCCCGACCGGCATCGCGCACACCTTCATGGCGAAGGAGGCGCTGGAGAAGGCAGCTGCCGAGCGCGGTCTGACCATTAAGGTTGAGACCCATGGCCAGGTCGGTGTCGAGAACGAGCTCACGAAGGGTGAGATCGCCGGTGCCAAGGCCGTTGTCGTCGCAGCTGACAAGGATGTCCAGGCGGAGCGTTTCGCCGGTAAGCCCATGGTTTCCGTTGGTGTTTCCAAGGCCCTGTCCGTCGAGGCCGCCGGCAAGCTGATTGACCGTGCGCTCGCCGCCAAGGGCGACGACTCGGTTGCAGCCGCTGCCGATGTCGAGGACGAGGTCGAGGAGAAGGAGTCCATCGGCCACGTCATCTACAAGCACCTCATGAACGGCGTTAGCCACATGCTGGTCTTCGTCGTTGCCGGTGGTGTTCTGACCGCTGTTTCGTTCCTGTGGGGCATCACGTCCTTCGATTCGACGGCTTCTGACTACAACAGCTTCGCCGCGATGCTTAAGATCATTGGCGGCATTGCCATGAACCTCATGGTTCCCGTGCTTTCCGCCTATATCGCTGAGTCCATCGGTAAGCGCCCGGCGCTTGTCCCCGGCTTCGTCGCCGGTATGATCGCCATCCAGGGCCTGCCCGTTAACGCCGAGACTGGCATGATCGACGCTGGCGGCGCCGGCGTGGGCTTTGGCTTCCTGGGTGGCATCGTCGGCGGCTTCCTCGCTGGTTATGTCATCCTGCTGCTCGAGAAGGTTTTCTCCGGTCTGCCCAAGAACCTGGACGGCCTCAAGGCTATCTTCCTGTACCCGCTGTTCTCTACCGCTATCGTGGGCCTTGCCATGCTCGGCATCTCCGGCCCCATGGCTGCCATCAACACCGCCATGATGGACTTCCTCAAGGGCCTGTCCGCCTCTGGCGCCATCGTCCTGGGTCTTGCCATCGGCTGCATGTGCGCCTTTGACATGGGTGGCCCGGTCAACAAGGCCGCTTACGTCACCGGTACCGCCATGCTCACCGAGGCCCTGGCCGCCGGTGTCGGCACCGACACCTATAACTTCGGCACCAACTTTATGGCTGCCGTCTCCGCCGCCTGCATCGTTCCGCCGCTGATCACCACCTTCGCCGTCGTCGTCGGCAAGAAGTACTTCAGCCAGGAGGATCATGACGCCGGTATCGTCAACCTCATCCTTGGTTGCACCCACATTACCGAGGGCGCTATTCCGTTCATGACCAAGAACATCTGGCCCGTCATGCCCATCATGATGCTCGGCTCCTCCATCGCCTCGATCCTGACCATCATGTTCAACGTCCACGATCCGGCGCCCCACGGCGGCTTCCTGGTCCTGCCCGTTGTCGAGAACGGTCCGCTGTGGGTCCTCGCGATCCTCATCGGTGCTGTGGTCGGTGGCATCCTCTTCGTGGCCTTCAAGAAGTATGACTTCGAGAAGAACCAGAAGGCTGCTCCCGCTGCTAAGCCGGTTGAGGCTCCTAAGGCCGCTGCCGTCGAGGCCCCCAAGGCCGAGGCTTCTGACTTCGTGAAGGTCGAGAACGTCTTTGTCGCCGAGGACTTCGCTTCTCGTGACGAGGCCCTGAGCTTCGTCTCCAACCAGGCTGTCAAGGCCGGTATCGCCGGCGACGCCGACGCCGTGATGAACGCCTTCCTGGCCCGCGAGGCCGAGGGCACCACGGGCATGATGGAGGGCTTCGCCATCCCGCATGCCAAGTCCGATGCCATCACCGAGGCCGCCGTCATCGTCGTCAAAGACGAGTCCGGCGTGACCGGTTGGGACACCATGGACGGCGCTCCCGTCAACGTGGCCATCGCCCTGCTCATCCCGGGTGCCCAGGCTGGTACCACGCACCTCAAGATCCTGTCCAAGGTCGCCGAGGCGCTTATGGACGAGGACTTCCGTGCCACCGTCAAGGGTTCCACCGACGCCGCCGAGATCGCCAAGACGATCAACGCCCGCCTGGTCTAACCCAACAGTTCGCGAACACAATCGCCCCCTGTAAAAAAGGCGGAGACCCCCACCAGGGCCTCCGCCTTTTTCTATCCCCAAATAAGTTGCGGTGAAATAGGGACTGCTAAACCGTTTTACCATCAGAAAACAGTCCCTATTTCACCGCAACTTACAGAAGGGCATAGATATAACTCTCAATCGGATCGCCCACGCGAACAGATATCCAGCCAGAATTCCTTTCGGCCGATATTACTCTGGACCGACTGAGTTCCCGCAGCTTGCTCGCCCACGGAGGGCCGGGCGCGGCCTGAGAGATTTATCGCGAGTTCCGCACGAGCCGAAGAGCACTTAATGTGCTCTTCGTGCGAGCAGGACTGTAGAGCAGGAAATCTCACAGGCCGCGCCCGGCCCTCCGTGGGCGAGCAAGCGAACGAACCAGACATCCGTCCAATAATTCGTCCGAAACACAATGAAAAACCGTTTGATGTGAGTTAATATAAACAACGTCGTGAATCTGACTCCTGCCGCATGGTTGACAGGGGTTATACACAAAAAAGGAGTCAATTATGGTTTCTGAGAAGGCTACCCTCGTTAATCCTCAGGGTCTGCACATGCGTCCGGCCGGCCTGTTCGCCTCCACCATGGGCAAGTACGCCTGTGACGTGACGGTCGTCACCCCCGAGAAGGAGGTCAACGGCAAGTCCCCGATGGCCCTCATGGCTGCTGGTATCCCCTGCGGTACCGAGGTCGAGGTCAAGTGCGACGGCGCTGACGAGGCCGAGGCTCTGGCTGCTGCCATCGAGCTCATCAAGAGCGGTCTTGGCGAGTAGAACTCAAACGGGTCGCATGTTGAACAATTAAGTTCATATTTGGGGGCGCAGTGACCTGTTGAGGGTAGCTGCGCTCTTTTGTCATGGATATGGCAAAACGCTTTATCATATGACACGGAGAGAGGAATGGGAATGTATCAGGGAGTCAACGCATCCGAGGGCATCGGTATCGGCACCGTTATGGTCGCCGTCGATCCCGACTTGACGTTTGAGCCGCACGAGGTCGCTGATTCGGCAGCCGAGAAGGAGCGCTATCAGGCTGCTCTTTCGGTCTTCTGCGAGAAGACTCAGGCTCAGGCCGACCATATGAAGGAGACGGTGGGCGAGGCCGAGGCCGAGATCATGAGCGGACACATCGTCCTGGCTCAGGATCCGGGCATGACCGACGCCATCAACGCCGCCATTGACGGCGGTACCTGCGCCGAGCAGGCGCTCATGGACACCTCGACCATGTTCGAGAACATGTTCCTGTCCATGGACGACGAGATGTTCCGTCTGCGCGCGGCCGACATCGCCGACATCCGCACCGGCATTCTGGCCGAGTTGCTGGGCAAGGAGGTCGTCGACCTCTCCGTCCTGCCCGAGAACACCGTCGTTGTCGTGCATGACCTTACGCCGTCCATGACCGCCACGATCGATAAGGCTCACGTTGCCGGCATCGTCACCGAGACCGGTGGCCGCACGTCGCACTCCGCGATTATCGCCCGCGCTCTCGAGATTCCGGCCGTCCTTTCGGTCGCCAACAGCTGCACCGCGCTGCGCAACGGCATGACCGTCATCGTCGACGGTGGCAAGGGCGTCGTCGAGGCCGATCCCGACGAGGAGACGCTCGCCGCCTACACCGCCAAGGCCGAGGCTTTCGCTGCCGAGAAGGCGGCCCTCGAGGCCTTCCGCGGCAAGCCTTCTGTGACTGCCGACGGCATCAAGAAGATCATCGCCTGCAACATCGGTAACCCCGACGACGTGCCCAACGCGCTCGATCACGACGCCGAGGCCATCGGTCTGTTCCGCTCCGAGTTCCTGTTCATGGACTCTGCCGAGCTTCCCTCCGAGGAGGAGCAGTTCAACGCCTACCGCAAGGTCGCCAGCGCACTTAAGGGCGCTCCGGTCATCATCCGTACGCTCGACGTGGGTGGCGACAAGGAGATCCCGTACCTGCACATGGTCAAGGAAGAGAATCCCTTCATGGGCTTCCGCGCCGTGCGTTACTGCCTGGCCAATCCCGACCAGTACAAAGTCCAGCTCCGCGCCCTGCTGCGCGCCAGCGCCTTTGGTGACGTCAAGATCATGATCCCGCTCGTCACCTGCGTCGAGGAGGTCGTGGCCGTCAAGGAGCTCGTCGAGCAGTGCAAGGCTGAGCTCACCGAAGAGGGCCGCAAGTTCAACGAGAACATCGAGGTCGGCATCATGGTCGAGACGCCCGCCGCTTCGCTGCTCGCTGACCGCCTGGCCGAGGTCGCCGACTTCTTCTCCATCGGCACCAACGACCTGATCGGCTACACCATGTGTGCCGACCGTGGCAACGACACCATCTCCAACCTGTACCAGGTGTACTATCCCGCCGTGCTCCGCTCGCTCAAGAACATCATCGAGAGCGGCGTGAAGGCCGGCATCATGGTCGGTATGTGCGGCGAGGCCGCTGCCGATCCGCTGCTTGAGCCGCTGCTGATCAGCTGGGGCCTGGAGGAGTTCTCGATGAGCGCTCCGTCCATCCTGCGCGCCCGCAAGACCATCAGCCAGTGGACCAAGGCCGATTGCGACGAGCTCGCCGAGAAGGCGCTCGCCTGCAACACCGCTGCCGAGGTCAAGGCACTGCTCGAGTCCGCAGCTCGCTAATTTGGTATCAGAGGTAACCGCGTGGTTGGAATGGGCCGGCCACGCGGCCCTCACATATACAGGGGGTACTGTAAATGTTCTACACGCTAACCGCTAATCCGGCTGTCGACATGACGGTTTCGAGCTCTCCGCTCGAGCCCGATGAGAACGTCCGCACCGGCTCGGCCAGCTACACGGCCAACGGCAAGGGCCTCGACGTGTCCTTCGCCTTTAAGAAGATGGGCGTCGACACCGTCGCGCTCGGCTTCTTTGCCGGCTTCACGGGCAAGTTCATCGTCGAGGAGGTCATGAACCTGGGTTGCCTGTGCCGCCCGGTCTGGACCGACGGCATCACGCGTATCAACACCTACGTCAACGACGGCCAGCACGAGTACGGCATCCTTAACCCCGGCGCCCCGATCACGCCGGAGCACCAGAAGGAGCTCTACAACATCCTGGACACCGCGGGCGACCTCGAGTGCCTGATCGTCTCTGGTTCCGTGCCTCCCAAAGCCACGCCCGACTTCCTGGCTCAGGTCATGGAGCATGCTCAGGCTCGTGGCGCCGACGTCGTCCTGGACCTGTCTTCCGACAAGCTCAAGGAGCTCGCTCACAAGAAGCCGCTGCTCATCAAGCCGAACCATCACGAGATGAAGGCCATCTTCGGCGTGCCGGTCGACACCGACGACGAGGTCCGCGTTGCCATGAAGTTGGCTCACGATGCCGGCGTTCAGAACGTGCTGCTCACCCGCGGTAGCCGCGGCGACGCCTACTTCTCCAATGGCGAGGACATCTGGTATGCCAAGCGTGAGTTCAACATCAAGCTGGTCTCTTCCGTCTGCGCCGGCGACTGCACCCTCGCTGCGTTCCTGCACAAGTGGTACAGGGATCGCGACAACGTCGAGGAGGCCATGAAGCTTGCTATGGCCACCGGCGCCAACGTTGCCGAGTCCGTCGGCATCGGCGACTTCGGTCACGTCGACGAGTACAGCAAGCGCGTCGCCGTCCGCAAGCTCGATCGCAAGTAAGCGAAACGCGACATACAATGTGCGCATACGGTGTCCCGGTTTGTCCGGGGCGCCGTTTTTTTGAAGGGGAGTGGGTCGCCCGCCGTCCTTCACCGCTTCCACACCGTTCACCGAGTTGTCATAGCCTTTTGTCGAAGCGTGGAATATAATTTCATCAACATGTTATCTCGTGAAAGGAACATTCATGATTTACACGCTCACTGCAAATCCCGCTATTGACTACAACATTTCCAGCGACGGCCTCACCTCCAATACCGTCACGCGTACCCGCAATGCGGTCTACACGCCCAACGGCAAGGGTCTCAACGTCTCGTTCACCCTCGATCACTACGGTGTTGAAACCACAATCCTGGGCTTCTTTGCCGGCTTCTCGGGCGAGTTCATCGTCAAGGGCGCCGAGGCCCTGGGCGTGCCCGTCAAGCCCGTGTGGACCGACGGTATCACGCGCGTCAACGTGTTCCTCAACGCCGGTCCCGACACCGAGTACAACATGGTTAACGCCGGCGCTGCCATCAATGAGGCCAACGAGCAGGAGATGTTTGAGCTCATCGATTCGCTCGACGACATGACCTGCCTGGTCATCAGCGGCTCGCTGCCCCCCAACACCTCCGAGGGCTTCCTGGCCGAGGTTCTGCGCCGCGTTAAGGCCAAGGGCGCCGAGTTCGTGCTCGATATCTCCAGCCATCAGCTGGCTGACCTCATTGCCATGGAGCCGCTGCTGATTAAGCCCAATGACGACGAGCTGCTCGACATCTTTGGCATTAAGGTGAGCGGTGGCGACGACGAGTCCGTTAAGGGTGCCATGGCCGAGCTTCATGCCAAGGGTGCTAAGAACGTGCTGCTGACCCTGGGCGGTGCCGGCGCGTACTTCTCCAACTGCGAGCACATCTGGTTTGCCAAACGAGACTTCGAGGTCAACCTGCTGTCGACGGTCTGCGCCGGTGATTCCTCGCTGGCCGCCTTCCTGTCCGTGTGGCACGACGCCCCCGAGCGCGTCGAGGACGCCCTGCGCCTGTCGATGGCCACTGGCGCCAACGTGGTCGAGTGCCCGGGCTTGGGCGACTTTGCCAAGGTCGAGGAGTACAAGAAGGGCATCGCCATCCGTCAGGTCTGCTAGCTTAGGCATAGCACTTGAGTAGTTCGCATCCGTCTTGGGAACAGGGCGGATGCGTTTTTTTTATCGGACTTGCGTGTGCAGGGGAGGCTGTTTCTTGCTAGACTTCTTGCAGACGCAATCGAGAGTCAATTTGATAGTCGCAGGAGGCCACAGGTATGTGCAATGTTTCGCTCAACGGTACGCAGCCGACCGGTGCCTCCCTGCGGGTGCTGCGCGCGCTCGAGGCGGCCGGTCTTGAGGCCTGGTACGTGGGCGGTTGGGTACGCGATGCCCTGATGGGATGCCCCAGCCATGATGTTGACATGTGCTGCAGCGGCCTGTGGCAGGAGTCCAAGGCCGCGCTTGAGGCCGCTGACATTGCGGTCGTGGAGTCGGGTATTAAATTTGGCGGCATCACGGCTATTAGCGATGGCGAGCGCATTGAGGTCACCACGTACCGCCTGGACGGTTTCTATACCGACGGTCGCCATCCCCAGAGCGTGGAGCGTGCCGCGTCGCTCGAGGACGACCTGGCGCGTCGCGACTTTACCGTTAACGCCATGGCTTGGCATCCAGAGCGCGGCCTTGTCGACCGTTACGACGGCCAGGGCGACCTGGAACGCAAACTGATCCGCGCCGTGGGCGATCCCAAGCGCCGCTTTAACGAGGACGCCCTGCGCATGCTGCGGGCCGTGCGTTTTGCCTGCCGCCTGGACTTTATGATCGAGCCCCAGACCAAGCTGGCCCTTGCCGAGTGCGCGCCGCTGCTCGATGCCGTGGCACGCGAGCGCGTGGGTATCGAGCTCGAGGGCATTCTCTCGACCGGTCACGGGGGAGACGCGATGCTTCGCTACCCCGAGCTCATCTGCGCCGCCGTGCCCGAGCTTGCTGCGGGTAGGGGCTTTGACCAGCGCAGTGTCTACCATGCCTTTAACGTGTACGAGCATATCGCCCGCGTGCTGACGGTGGCGGGGGAGCTAGCGTTGTGTGACGGCGTCGCGCCCTCGTCGAGCCTTATGTGGGCCGCGTTTTTGCATGACGTTTCCAAGCCCGAGTGCTTTACCGTCGACCACGCCGGCAGCGGGCATTTCTACGGCCACCCCGAACTCGGTGCCAAGAAGGCGCGCGTTATCATGGATCGCTTGGCGCTTTCGCACGATCTGGTGCGCGACGTGTGCCTTCTGATCAAATATCACGACAAACCGCTGCGCCCCGAGCGTACCTGCCTGCTCAATATGATGCGCGCGCTTTCGGGTGAGGGCGTCGACACGGCCCGCCTGATGGACGAGCTCATGGACCTTAAGCGTGCCGACACGCTCGGCAAGGCGCCGTCGTGCTTCTATTACGTCGAGACCATCGAGGAGATGCGCTCGCTTGCCCATGAGTTACTGGCGGCAGGGGAGCCTTATACGCTCAAGATGCTCGCCATCAACGGTGGGGACCTGATTCGTGCTGGCGTCAAACCGGGTCCGGAGTTGGGCCAGCTGCTCAATGCCGCCCTCGACGCCGTTATCGAAGCCAACATCCCCAACGACCGCGAAACCCTCCTGGCTCGCCTTAACCTTGGGTAGCTAATTTGGGACGGGGCTATTTTAGCTACCCCGGCCGAGAAACAACCAAACCGTTCGCGTTACAGCCGGGGCAGCTAAAATAGCCCCGTCCCAAATTAGCTACCCTGTCTACCTGCGGGTTCCATAACCTGCCGACAATTTTTAGGCAATTTGGAATTTCTTCTTGCGCTCGGGTTTTTTGTCCCGTAATATATTTCCTCGCAGCACGGCAGTGCAGATGTCATGTGGCCCGTTCGTCTAGCGGTTTAGGACGCCGCCCTCTCAAGGCGGAGATCACCAGTTCGAATCTGGTACGGGCTACCACTTCTTTTCTGCTGAGCCTTATGGCCCGTTCGTCTAGCGGTTTAGGACGCCGCCCTCTCAAGGCGGAGATCACCAGTTCGAATCTGGTACGGGCTACCACTTCTTTTCTGCTGAGCCTTATGGCCCGTTCGTCTAGCGGTTTAGGACGCCGCCCTCTCAAGGCGGAGATCACCAGTTCGAATCTGGTACGGGCTACCAAGCATCTGATACCCGGACTTCCCGAGAAGTCCGGGTTTTTTATTTGCGCGATTCTGGATTGAATGTACAGCCGGCACCTGTTTTTCCTACTGCAATACATGCTTTACGTTCTGGTCATGCGCCTTGCGGGTACAATAGGCAAGATTTATCTGAACTAAGAAGGAGCCTCATGGTTGAGTCCTCTAAGCATACGCACAAGCCCCAGGTTGAGGTTGAGGTTTCGGGTGGCGATGACAGCAAGGGCGCGCGCCGCGGCGCAATTTTTATCGGCGTCGTGCTGGTGGGCTACATCGTCTATTTGGTTGTAACCGGGCAGATGGGACAGTTCTGGGCCGCTATGGCGACCGTTCAGGCTCCCTGGCTCATCGTCGCATGCCTGTGCATGCTGATGTACCTGATTTTTGGCATTATTGCCTACGCTATTGCCGTATGGGTCGATCCTGAGTCGCCCGTCGGTGTCCGTGACCTTATCTCGGTCGAGGCGAGCGGCATCTTCTTTGGCAACCTTACGCCTATGATGATTGGATCCTCGCCGGCTCAGATCTATCGTCTGACCAGGACCGGCCTTAATGTGGGCGAGGCCGGCGCGACGCAATTTACGCGTTTTATCGTCTACCAGTTTGGCCTGGTGGCATGGGGCGCCATCCTCCTGCTTGCGCGAATGCCGTTTTTCGCTGAGCGCTATGGCGACATGACGCTGCTGTGCGTCTTTAGCTTTGGTGGCCATTGCCTAATCTTGCTCGGCGTTTTCGCCGTGGCGCTTATGCCCAAGACCGTCACTCGCGTCGCCCATTGCATTATCAATTGGCTCGAGCGCATCGGCGTGTCGCCTGCGAAGATCGAGGGCTGGCGTACCTTTGTGGATGGCGAGATTCATTCGTTTTCCGAAAAGTTCAAGCTCTCGGCCGGACACTTCTCGTCCATGGCGCTCACTGTGGTTATCACCATGATGCAGCTCGCTTTTTTCTATCTGGTTCCGTACTTTTTGATGCTCTCCTTTGGCAAGCACGATGTCGACTTTTTCTCGGTTATGGCCGCCAGCGCCTTTGTTCAGCTGCTGAGCTCCGCTGTTCCGCTGCCCGGTGGCACCGGTGGCGCCGAGGGCGGTTTCGCATTGTTCCTGGGCCACTTCTTTGGCTCCGCTTCGACTGCGGGCTATCTGCTGTGGCGCATGATCACCTTTATCGCACCGACCATCTTGTCTGCGTCCGTGCTGGGTCTTAGGAGCACCCATACCGAGAGCGTCCACGTGCGCTGGGCGCGCTTTAAGCGCAAGCTCGGATGCAAGCCTCAGACGGCTTCTGCGCCCACTAAACCTCATCCCGCGAATGCGGTTACCGTCGATCCTGCCCAGCACGTTCAGAAGCCTTCTGTGCCCTCTAAGCACGTGCATAAGGCGTACGTGCACCAGACGGGCGATGGTATTCGCGTGTCCCCTGCGGCACTCAACAAGAAGAAGCATTCCAAGTAGCGAGATCCGTGTTCGCGGCGTCCCCGTACGCGGGCTAAGTCGTGCATTCTCTATGGTGCTGGTCTTATCTGCGCTGTATGTAGGATAATCCTCTTACGTAGATTATTTCTCATCTGTAGAGGAATGCCGACACATCGAAGGGGCACGTCAATGTCCAGCAAGAAACCGCGTCTCGACCGCCGTATTGTCCGGAGCCGCAATGCAATCCTTTCGGCTTTTGAGCGTCTGCTTATGGAAAAGCCGCTGGCCGATATTACGGTGAGCGCCATCGCGCGTGAGGCCAATGTCGATCGTAAGACCTTCTACGTTCACTTTGGCACGGTGGACGGCCTGCTCGATGCTATCGCCGAGGATGTCGTGGAGATGATTGTCGACTCGGTTGAGTCGACGCTTGCCTCGCTGGGCGGCAATCCCAACGAGCGTGCCCTCGGTGCGGCGGAGACGTTCTTTAGGACCATTAACGAGGCGCTGTGCGACAATTTGATGCTCAATCGCCAGCTGATCGAGAATATCCCACTCGATGATTTTATGGCGCGCCTGCGCGAGCCGCTCGAGCGCAAAATCGCCGAGCGCGACCTGCTGCCCTACGGCATTAAGGACGAGTTGTTCGATTACTACCTGGCGTTTTTGCTTTCAGGTATTATCGGCATCTACCGTACCTGGGCGCTGTCTGACGGCTCGGTGCCCATCGAGCGCATCTCGGCGGTTGCCAACGACCTGACGCTCAACGGCCTTTCGAGCCTAGAGTCTCGTTTCGAATAATTTCGACGCCTTGCGACCTTCTGAGTTGCGGTTAAATAGGGATTGAATAGGCCTTCTAGCAGCCTAAACAGTCCCTATTTCACCGCAACTCAAGGGGGTATCCTTACTGGTAGCGCAGACACTCCACGGGGTCGAGCTTTGCGGCTCGGCGGGCGGGGTAGAAGCCAAAGATGACGCCGATGCCCACCGACACCGCAAAGGCGAGTAGCACCGTGGCGATCGAAAAGCTCGGTGTGATCGTTCCGCTGGCACCAAGCTCTCCGAGCACGCCGGAGCCCGCCGCAAACATTGCGAGAGCCCAGGCGAGCAGATAGCCAATCACGACGCCCAAAATGCCTCCGGTGATGCATAGCGCCGATGACTCGGCTAAGAACTGGGCTGTGATATCCCGGCGACTTGCGCCCAGCGCGCGGCGAATGCCGATCTCGCGGATGCGTTCGGTCACGTTGGTGAGCATCATGTTCATGATGCCGATGCCGCCCACGAGCAGCGAGATACTGGCAACGGCGCCCATGATGAGCGAAAAAGCTCCCATAAACGAGTTGAGTGCGTCGATAGCGCTTTTCATCGAGGTTGCCGATACGCTGTCGTATTCGTCGTCCTCCGGGATGCCCTTGATCGAGCGCACTTTGGACTCGATTGTCTTGCACAGCTCGTCCATGTCGGTACCCTCGGCCGCAAGCGCCGTCACGCTGGGAAACGAGGGATTCTCGTCGCTAAACAGTCCAGCAATGGTCTCGCGCGGCATATACAGCGTGAGCGACCCCATGGTGTCGCTGCCGCCATCAATCACGCCGACAATCTGCACCTCGCCGTTCGAAATCTTGATGGTCTTGCCCAGCGCGTCCTGTTCGTTGCCGTACAGCTGATCGGCGCCGCCTCGGCTGATGAGCGCTACGCGCGACCCTGCCTGCGACTCGGCGTTGGTGTAGGTACGTCCGGCAACAAGCTTGCTGGCGCCCACGGCGTCGAGCATGTCACTGTCGACGCCCTGTGCCATGACGGTATAGCTCTTGTCGCCTGCCTTGTATTCGGTATAGGCACTGTCGACGATGCCGATCTGTTCGATCTGCGGCACCATTTTTTTGAGCTTCTCCACGTCCGAATCGGTGAGTTCCGGCGATGAATAGACTTGCACCATACGTGCGGCATTGAGGCCCAGGCTGTTGACTAGGCTGTTTTGGATGCCGCCGATAAGCGAGGTCATGGCAATAACGGAGGCGATGCCGATGACAATGCCGAGGATGGTGAGTAGGCTGCGTCCCTTATTGGCCTCGAGCGAGTGAAGGGCTTCTTGGATGAGGTCGCGCGTACTCATGCCTTCACTCCTTTCGTCGGATTGGCTGGTGCAGAAATCATGGGCAGGTCATCAATGGCGCCGCGCAGGGTCTGCGACGCATGCGCGATATACGCGCCATCGTGGATGCGGCCGTCGCGAATGGTCACCGCGCGGTCGGCCTCGGCGGCAATGCCGGGGTCATGCGTAATGAGCACGATGGTCTTGCCGCGCTCCTGGAGCCTGTGGAAGGTCTCCATCACGAGCGCTCCAGTGGCGGAGTCCAGGTTTCCCGTCGGCTCGTCGGCAAGAATGATGGGCGGATCGTTGACGAGGGCGCGTGCGATGGCCACCCGCTGCATCTGGCCGCCCGAAAGCTCGGAGATACGGTGGTCCCAGTGGTCGACGGGAAGCGTTACGGCCTGCAGCGCGTGCACGGCGCGCATCTCACGCTGAGCCCGCGGCACGTTGGTGTACGACAGCGGCAACATCACGTTTTCGATGACCGACAGGCGCGGCAGCAAGTTAAAGCTCTGGAAGACAAAGCCGATGCTCAGGGCGCGTACCTCGGTGAGCTCGTCGTCGTCCAGTTCGGCCACGTTGAGCCCTTGCAGGTAATAGTCGCCGGCCGTCGGTTTGTCCAGGCAGCCTAAGATATTCATGAGCGTCGATTTGCCCGAGCCAGAGGGGCCGGTAATGGCGACGAACTCGCCGGGGTTTACCGCCAGGCTCACGTTGTGGAGGATGTGGGCGCAGCCGGCCTCGCTCTCAAAAATGCGGTGCACGTTGCGGATGTCGATGACGGGACGCATTACATGCCCTCGTCGGCCGACATGCCATCAGAGGCGCCTCCGTCGGCTGTCGCGCCCCCGCCGGTGTCGACCACGATGGTATCGCCGTCGCGCAGTTTGGTTACGGGGATGTCCGCGTTAATCTCGTTACCCTGTTCGTCGTGCTTGACCTGCGTTTTGCCGACCACGGCCTCGTTGTCGTTTTGGGTCACGACGGTCACCTTCACGCGGCGGGTTTCCTTGCCCTCGCTATCGGTTGCCAGGTTGACGTAGTAGTTCTCGCCGTCTTCGGTCATCAGCGCCATGGTCGGGACCATCACCACGTCGTCAAGCTGCTCAGTCACCACCGAAACCTCGGCCGTCATGCCAGGCTTGAGGCGTGCGTCGGGTGCCTCGATCAAAATGTCGACGTTAAAGGTCACGCTGCCCCCGCCATAGCTGGAATCGGAGTTCGCCACCGAGGCAATGGCCGTGACGGTTCCCTGGCTCACGATATCGGGGAAGGCCGGGTAGGTGACGTTGGCGCTCTGGCCCACGGCGATTTTGGCGATATCCTTTTCGCCTACCTGCACGGTCACCTTCATCTTGGACAGGTCGGCAATCTGCATACATTGCTTGCCGCCGCTCGTGTCGCCTTCGCCCATGACCACGCCGCCGGTAACCGTGGCGCCGACCTTGGCATTGAGCTCGACGATGCTGCCCGAGCTGGGGGCCGTCACCGTGCGCTCGGCCGCCTTGGCGTTGGCCTGCTCGAGCGTTGCCTGGGCCGATGCGAGGTTGCGCTGGGCGCTCGAGACGGCGCTCGTGTCGGTCGTTGCGCCCGATGCGGCGTCGGTGTCGTTGCCCATTGCCGGTGCGGCCTGCGCGGCAGCGAGGGCCTTCTGGGCATTGCTGAGGTCTTCCTGGGCCGCGGCTACTGCGCGCTGCGCCTCGGCGACATTGCGGTCGAGCTCATCGTTTTTAATCGTCATGAGCACGTCGCCCTCGTTGACGGTTTGGCCCGCCTGCACGTTAATCGACCCCACCGGTCCATCGACGGAAGGGGAGACGACCGATGCGGAGATGGGCTTCAGCTGGCCTTTTGCCTCAACGGTGGTCGTAAACGTGCCCTCGGTGACCATGTCGGTCACCGGCCCGTCGGTACCAGCTGGCTGCGCGTTGATGACCAAAGTCACAACAACAACGATGAGCACGATGGCGCCTACGACGCCGGCGGCGATACCGCGCCGGATCAGCTTTTTACGCCGATGCTCGGCACGCTTCGCCTTGAGCTTGGCGTAGGCTTCTTCGTCGGAGATATCGGTTGAATCGTTGAGGTCCACATCGTGCTGTTTGGCATGTGCGGAGGTTATGATCGGCAGGGTTTCAGTGGCGTCTTGGGGCATGCGATCGGAATCGTCAGGGCCCGGATTGATAGTGGGGACCTTGGACATAGTGTCTCCTTTATACAAATGGCTCAGATAAGTATATGCGCCCGTCGCAAGAGGCGGGCGCATAGGAACTGTGAATGACGGTACTGTAAGGTTTCGATCGCAGGGCCGTTGTGTTGTTGTGGGCGGTGGCGGGTTTACGAATGCACGACCACGCAAAGGCCGACCTTGATGCACTCGTGGAGCGATTTGGCGTCGGCCAGACGCAAGTTGATGCAGCCGTGGCTTCCGCACCACTTGTACGATTCGGCGTTATCGAAACTCGAATCGTTTTGCCAAGTAGCATCGTGGAAACCGACCATATTGCCCTCGAACGGCATCCAGTAGCTGACCGGGCTCTCGTATTTGGGCTTGCCGGTCTCGGGGTCCTTGGCTCCGATCAAGGTGCTGGAGCCATCGTTGCTGTTGATCTGCCACACGCCCTCGGGGGTTGCGTCCTCGCCGGGCTTGCCGGAGATAAAGTTTGCCTCCCACACGATGTTGCCGTTCTCGTCGTAGTAGCGCGCGTGCTGCTCGGACAGGTCGACGTCGATATAGGCCTTCCAATCGGGCTCGCCCTTGGCGGTAAACGTATCGGCCTTCTTGGAGTACGAGATCTCAATCTCGCCGGTCTGCTTGTTGTTGATGGCGTCTTCGACCTGCTTAGAGAGGGTGTCGCTGTCGATGGACCAGCCAAAGTCGCCGCCCTCGACCGCGCATTCCTTGCCGTCGGCGCGCTTCCACCAGCGGGTGGTTCCCACGGTGTTAAAGCCGTTGGCGAACTCCGAGGCCCAGCCGCTAATCTGCGACGTGTCCAGCGTGGGGTTTGCCGGGTCGGCAAAGCTAATCCACTGCAGCACGGAGCTGCCGTCGACCTTGCCGGCGTCCTCGCCATTGAGCTTGAGCGTCACATTGACGCCCAGAAAGTTGTTGGCGGCGTCGCATGCTGCCTGAATCTGGTCGTTCGTAAGCGTGCCGTTGAGGGGCTCGTAGGCATCGTTGCCGATCTTGTTGATGTCGACGGTGTCCGACAGCGCGGCGAGCTGAATCTCGGCATATTTAATGACGTGCTCGCGATTGATCTTCTCGTTGGAGCGGGCCTTTTCGACGGTGAACTTTCCTGCTTCCTCGTCGTACGAGCTGCTGGCTTCGAAGGTGCCCGAGCGGCCGTTGTTGAACTCGTCGATGGCGGCGCCCAGATCCTCCTCGAACTGCTGCTGGTCGAAGGCATCGGAGAGCATGGACAAATCGACGTCCTGGTCCAGGTTGACCGAGTCGGCCGTGGCGGTGGTGTTGGTTTTGCCGCCGAGCGACTCAATCAGGCGAGCGGGCCAGATAAAGGCCTCATTGTGGGCGATGATCTCTTTTGCCGCCGTCTCGCCGTCGACGATTGGTTCGTCGGACTCTGGCTGGTAGGTCCAGCTAAATTCGTCGCCCGTGACGGTGAGCTTAAAGTGCTTCCAAGCCGAGTTCACCTTGGTGGCGGCAGACGAGGCATTGGAGAATGAGACGTCGACACCGGCGATGGTCGTGTTGGGATAGGCAATCTGCGAGAACGCAACGACACCCACGATGTAGACAATGACGATGAGGCCCAAGACGACGAAGAGCGTCGTCTTTTTGCCGGACTTTTTGTCCGCTCCGTGCTTGTCTGCGGGGGCGCTGTGGCGCGCGTGCGAAGGACCTTGGTTGGGGGTATTGCCACCTGTAGGACGCTGTTGATAGCCCTGGTATTGCTGATGTTGCTGGTAGGCTTGCTGTTGATGCTGCGAGGCGCGTCCTCCCGAGCGCTGCTGGGTGTGCGCGGGCGTGATGGGGCGCGGCGCCTGGACGCCGCCGGGCTGCCTGCTGGGCTTTTGCGGATCGGGAATCAATTGGGTGCGGTCGTTTTGCGACATCGTTTGCATATCCTTCGAGTTTCGCCTTGCGGCTCATCGTGTTTTATCTGGGCTTGCATTATAGCGATTACCCAGTTGATTGTGGTATGGAAACAGTGGCATTCAAAGGAGGTTGGACAAATGTCCCACCTTCGAGTCGTTCTCTGTTGCTACCCGCATACGCCGCATTTGGCGCAGGCCGATAGCGCGGCCGGGGCCTGCGCAATACCTCCCTTGGCCGTCTCGCGCAGGGTTGCCGGCAGCGCGTGGCCAACCGAGAGCATCACATGCGCCATCTGGTCAAACGGAACCAGGCTCTTGATGCCGGCGAGTGCGAGCTGCGCCGAGCTAAACGCCGCGGCCACGCCGATGGCATTGCGGTTTTGGCACGGCACCTCGACCAGGCCACCCACGGGGTCGCAAACGAGGCCCAGCAGGTTGCTCAGCGCGAGGGAGCTGGCGTCGAGTGCCTGCTCGGGCGTGCCGCCGAGCATCTGCACCAGTGCGGCGGCGGCCATGGCAGCGGCGCTTCCCACCTCGGCCTGGCAGCCGCCCTCGGCACCGGCGACGCAGGCGCTCGTGGTGAGGTTAAGGCCGATGGCGGCGGCGCAGTAGAGCGCGTCCATGACCTGCTCGTCGTCGAGTTGCAGATGGTCGGCGAGCGCCAGCACGCAGCCGGGCACGACGCCAGCGGAGCCTGCGGTAGGAGCGGCGACGATGACGCCCATGGTGGCGGAGCGCTCGAGTACCGCCATGGCGCGGGCCACGGCATCGGTCTGGACGGCGCCCATTAAGCTGGAGCTAAGGTCGTTGCGACCGGTGGCGTCGACGAGCTTCGCCTCGCCGCCGATGAGTCCGCCGAGCGAGCGCTGCGGATTGGCGATGGGGGCGGTGGTCTCGTCCTTCATGACCTCGAGCACGCGGCGCATGGCGGCGACGGCGTGCTGCTCTCCGGTCAGGCGCGCCTCGCGCACGGCCATGACGGCGCCGATGTTGAGTCCCAACTCGGCGCAGGCGTCGAGCAGCTGCTCGCCGTCGTCGAAGATTTCCTTGGCCGAGACGCCGGGGGAGAGCGATGAGGCCGAACCGGGGAGCTCGATGAAGGTTGCGTAGTCGACATTGTCGAGCTTGCGCAACATGGGGATGACGGTGTCGTCGGGTGCGCCGTCGGTTTCAAAGACGGAATAGGCCTGGCCGCCCACCTCGGTGCGGTACGTGCGGCAAAAGGCGATGTTCACGTGGGCATAGGCGAGCAGGTTAGTGAGCGCGGCGAGCACGCCGGGGACGTCCTGGTGCGCCACGAAGAGCGTGGAATACATGCCCGAGATGTCGACGCCGACGCCGTTGATGCGGCTGATGCGCATCTTGCCGCCGCCCAGGCTCTCGCCACGGACCTGCGCCGTGGCGCCCGTGTCGTCGACCATCTC
>CAKUEZ010000011.1 GCA_934646965.1 uncultured Collinsella sp.
AAAGGGATAGAACGAATTTGTCAAATAGGCAGGTATCATCACGATTTTCTCAAGATGTTCGTAATCCAGAGCAAAAGTGCGGTCTCCGAATCGGCCGAGCCCTTGAGCGCGAGCTCCACATCAACGGCACCTTCGAGGGCCGCGACGAGTTCAGCCATCGAAAACCGGCGCGCCCAAGTCAGGTGGTTCTTGACCTGCCAGGACTGGAGCTTGAGCGTTGCGGCAAGCTCACGCCCCTGCCCACGGGAGTCGAGCGCCTTGGCAACGATAAGCTCGCGGATACGACCACACAGCAGTGTGTAGGTCCACACGTAGCTCTTTGCCGGCAGCAGCTTAAAGAGCTCGAGCGAACGGCGCATATCGCGGGCCGAGACGGCGTTAAGGAAGTCCCAGGGCTGAACCTCGGCTGTACGTACGATCCAGCGCTCCACGTCGGCAAGCTCAATCTGGGGCGCCTCGACCATCTGAGCGAGCTTTGCCAGGTCGTTATCGAGCATGCGGGTGTTTTCGCCCGAGCGCGAGACGAGCTCCTCGGCCGCGGCCGTCGAGATGGACTTGCCATGCTGCGTCGCCATCTGCTGCACACGGCGCGGCAACTCCCAGCGCTTGGTGCCCGCGCAGTCGATTACGGCCTTCTTATCGATCTTGGCGATCGCCTTATACAGACGCGTGTTCTTGGCAAGCGAGTCGGCGATGATAAGGCAGACCGTCGTGGGGTTGGGACTCGCCAGATACTCAACGAGCGGTTCCGAGACCGCCTTGGCGAGCTTAGAGCAACCGTCGAGGATCACCAGGCGAAACTCGCTACCCATGGGAAAGGTATTGAGCGAGCCGATAATCGACTCGATATCGGGGTCCTTGGTCATGTCGCGCTCGTCGAGGTTGAACTCGACCATACCCGACTTTTCCAGACGAGCCTTCATACGCGAGACGGCGTGATCGCGCTTAACTCCGTCGGTACCGACAATTAGATACGCCGGCAACAGACCGGTTTCAGACATCGCGCTCCCCTCTCGCAGGCCCTAGCAATTCTCCCGTGTCATTCTAGCCCACGAACTTGCCCCGCGCCAACAACGACATCACGGTCGCTGGCATCGCATCGCAAAGCCCTTCACGGTCGGCTTGACGGTGATGTCACCGTGCTCGATCGTACACGCGAACGCGCCGCCAGCATCTTTCACGGCATCGCGGCAGGCATCCGACGGATGACCGTAGCGGTTACCCTCGCCGGCGCTCGCGATCGAGAGCTCTGGCCTCAAGATGTCCAGCAGCTCGTCATCGACCGAGACCTTAGAGCCATGATGTCCGAGCTTGAGGACATCGATGTCCCCCACTTCCCGTGCAAACTCACGTTCTTGATCGAGCTCGGCATCACCCGTCAGCAGTATGCGTAAGCGTTTGCCCTCTTGTGCGTAGGTGAGCAGCAGGACGAGCGAGTCCTCGTTACCCTCACCATCTACCGATTCGAACGGCCACATCACGCGACCGCGAAACGCACCGATGTCGACGACATCGCCACAGGCCACCTGCCGATACGAAACACCTGGTCGCCCCACAACCTCGGCAGGGGCATCCTCCAGCGCATCCGCCGCCACAGCGATCGTTCCGACCGGGAACTGCTCCAGTACTGCGGGCAAGCCACCCCAATGGTCCTCATCCCAATGCGTCACAAACACGGCATCGATATGGTGAACGTTATTGCGCACCAGCGCAGTTACCACGCGCTCGTCAAGCCCGCAGTCGACGAGCGCCACGGTATCGCCCTGACGGATAAGAATGGCATCGGCCTGACCCACATCGAGAATCGTTACCGAGGGCGGAGCGAATCGATCCCAGTAGACGTACGGGACAACCGCCGCGAAAACCAAGCACAGCAGTCCCGCGGCCATGGGACGCGCACGCGGTCGCGGCCACCATACCAAGAGGACCGCCAAAGATAACGGCACGAGGTATATCCAGATGGAATCGGGCGGCACGCTCACGGACGCGCTCGGAATGGCGGCAAAAAGCTGCTCGAAAAACAGCGCGCAACGGGCGGCAAGCATGGGCACTATCAGCACCCAGGGCCGCAACAGGGGAACAATCGAGCAGGGCACCAGCACAACCGAAACGGCAAGTAGCACGCTCACCACCGGGCCGATAACCGCATTCGCAAGCGGGGCGATAAGCGAAAATGTCCCGAACGCAGGGATAGTAATGGGAAGCGTCGCCAGCTGCGAGCACAACGTGACGGAGAGTATGCTGGCAACGCCCGGTGGCACACCAAGCTCGCCCAAAGCGTAAGTCGCATACGGACAAAAGCACAGGATGGCAAAGACGCTGGCACACGAGAGTTGGAATCCCATCTCGAACAGCACCGTTGGGCGGAGCAGCACAAAAATCGACATGGTCACAAAGAGCGCAGAAAGGCCGTGCCGACGACGTCCCGCGCCGTTAGCGACAAGCGTCGCCGCCACCATGCAGCACGCACGCACAGCGGAGGGCGAAGCACCCGTAAAGGCAGCATAGGTCACAAGCGTTACCGCCAAAAGCGCCCGCTGCAGCCCACGCGAGCAGCGCGTCTTTTGCAGGGCTCCCTCGATCACAAACCCTACGACTGCAAGATGACTGCCCGAGACGGCAATGAGATGCGCCGTTCCCGTCACCGAAAACCATTCGCCCGCCGGCTGGGCGCGCAGCTCGGAAGAGCGGCCGCAGACAATGCCGGCTATAAGGGCGCGCGCCGGGTCGGTCGAGGGGGCTATGGTCGCAAGCAACGCGTTTCTCAGGCGAGACAATGGCCCGGCATGGCCATCTTCGACCGATACGATCCTTACGGCCTTGACCTTACGCAGCTCACCGCGAAGCACCCGTGAGCGTCCATATGAATCATTTTCAAAGCGCGAAACGCGACCAATGAGGCGCACCTGCGACCCAATATTGAGCTCGCGGTCGCATGACAGGCGAACGAACCCCACGCGCATGCCCTCCGCACGCGCATCACAGGTATAGGAATACGTCTCATCGTTTATGGACGGGTCGCCCTGCACCACAAACTCAAGGCTACTTGCCGCCCGGCCGTCGAGTGACTTCGAGGCGCTCAGCGCACCCGCCGCCCACCACGTCGATACGACAGCGCCCGCCAGCAAACCGACGGCCGCGGCGTAGAGCCACCGACTCCACGGGACAAGACGCGCACAACATCGAGCGGCCGCGACGCACGGCACCAAGGCAACGGGAATAGCCCACAGCAGTCCCACGGCCGGGACGTCATTCCCCAACAGCACATCAGCCGCCACGTTGAGCACCAAAGCGCAACTCGTGCATAACCCCGCACACAACGCCATCGTCCAAGGCATAAGGGGCCGCGGCGGCATCACGTGTTCACGTTCGCCAGTACTCATACGCAGATGCAATCTTTGATTTTCGCGAATTTCTTCTCGCCAATGCCCGATACGCGCATCAGATCATCGACCGAGGTAAACGCACCGTTTTGCGTCCGCTCGTCAATTATCGACTGCGCCATAGATGGCCCGATCCCCGAGAGCGTCTGCAGCTCCGAGGCACTTGCCGTATTGATGTTGACGAGACCCGTCGCGTCGCCCACGCCCGAGGACGCAGCGGCGCCGCCATCGGCACCGTCACCAGCGGCAACCGTTTGCTCCCCCACCTTAGGCACGTAAATCTTTTGCCCGTCGGCGACCTTAGATGCCCGATTGAGTCCCGTCACATCCGCATCAGGCGTCAATCCTCCAGCGGCATCAATCGCCTGTGACACCCGCGCGCCATCCTTGAGCCGGTATACGCCAGGCGATGCGACAGCACCGTCAACATCAACGTACATCTCCGTTTCGGCAGAGGCCTCAGATAAGTTGTCCTCGGAATCCCGATCGTTCGAACCATCGTCAGACCCCGACTCCACCGAAGCGCTCGCACCGCCTGCTCGCTCAAACGTGACGCCATCGGACTTGCCGCCAAAGCTCGCCATCGCCAAGCCGCTCGCCATCGCAATAACGACGAGCATCGCCACGACCACCGCCTTATGCCCGAGCAACTTGCCCGCCCAGCGGTCCATTCGTTTAACCCGTTCATGTTGTTCGCGCTGCGCCATAGCAAAAACCTCCCAACACCATCGTGTCAGGAAATGGCGACCCCAACTCCCCCGCGCCCAAACCAGGTTTTGCGGTCAAACCAAATGCCGACCAAAACCTTGCGCAAATCTGTCCATTTATTCAGGCACACGTCAGCGAATGAACAGTTTGATGCCAAATGCCCAGATAGCAAAAAACCGACGATACAAACGCATCGTCGGTTTTATGCAGGCAATTACTCGTGATCTTGGTAAATCTCACGCGGAGCAAGCTCCGAATGTTTGCGTTTTAAGGTCTTGGGGGCCTTATACGTATTGCTCTCGAAGTCGATGTACTCGGTCTGCTTAAGCAGACGCTCGACCATCTCCTCGTGATCGAACAGCTCCCAGGCCTCGTGCACGGCGTCGAGCTTGGCATGCGTCTCGGGACGGCGCGGCATAAACAGCGTGCAGCAGTCGGGCGCAGCCTCGGTCGAGATATCGAACGTACCGATCTCCTGGGCGCGCGCAATGATCTCCTGTTTATCCGAACCGATGAGCGGGCGGAACACGGGAATCTTCACGGCCTCGTTGACGGCCATGATGTTCTCGAGCGTCTGGGAGGCAACCTGACCGAGTGACTCACCGGTCACGATGGCCTTAGCGCCTTCGATATGAGCAATGCGCTCGGCAACCGAATACATGATGCGGCGATACATGATCACGCGCAGGTTGCTGGGGCAGGTAACCGAGATCTCGCGCTGGCAATCGCCAAACGGCACCACGTACAGGCGACCGATCTGGACACCCGGCTCAAGGGCGCGAATGATGTCCTGCACCAGATACTCGCTCGTGTCGGGCGTCTGGGGACGACCGGAGAAGTGCACCGGCACGCACACGGCGCCGCGACGCGCGAGCATCCACGTCGCCACCGGCGAATCGATACCCGACGACAGCAGCGTTACGACCTTGCCGGCAGAACCCACCGGCAGGCCGCCCACGCCGCGCTCGGAGCGCGCGTACACGTAGACGCTGCCCTGGACCACCAGCACGTGCACCATCGCATCGGGGTCGTGCATCTGGACCTTCTTATCGGGAAACGCCTCGCACAGCACCTCGCCAACCTGTCGGTTGATATCGATGGAGGTAAGCTCATAGTCGGTGTTGGAGCGCTTGGCATGCACCTTAAACGAGTCGAAGGGACCAAACTCGCGCAGCGCCTTGACGGCGGCGGCACAGTACTCCTGCGGATCGCGGTTGGTATGGTATGCCAGGGACACACGGGCGACGCCGGGAACGGTGCGAATGACGCGAGCCGCTTCGTCAGCCTGATGCTCGTTAAAGGTCACGAGGATATAACCGGAAATTCGAGACACGGCATTCACGGAAAAGGCGGCCAAAGCCGCCTTGATGTTATCCATGAGGATATGCTCAAAATGTGCGCGGTTCTTGCCCTTCAGTCCAACCTCGTGATAGTGGACCAGGCAGACGCGAGCTGCCATTTAGGCTTCAGCAACCTTGTGGCCGAGCGCCTTCTCGTAACGGGCCTCGTCGTAGGAGATGTCGCCGTCGACGATCTCGTCCATAGCCATCGAGATGGTATCGGCGCCAGAGAGCGCGATGGTGATGTCGTCGACATCCTGAACGGCAAGCACGCGGTTGTGCTGGCCACGCAGCATGCTATTGATGTCGCAGGCACGCTTGGAAGCAAGCGAAGCGAGCAGGAAGCGGTTGTGATCGGTCTTCTCCAGAAGATCGTCAATGCAAGGCTTTACAACGGACACGGACCTCAGATCCTTTCATGCATATCGAGAACGCGAACGAGTTCGTCGGTCGCGCGGTCGAGATCGTCATTCACCACGACGTCGTCGTAGCGGTCGGCAAGGGCAAGCTCATCGGCGGCGTTTGCCATGCGCAGCTCAATCGTCTCGGGCGTCTCGGTACCGCGACCGACCAGACGCTCGCGAAGCACCTCGAGCGAGGGAGGCTTGATAAAGATCAGCACGGCCTCGGGAAAACGCTCCTTCACCTGCAGGGCACCCTGGACATCGATCTCCAAGATCAGAGACGCGCCCGAGGCGAGCTTGGACTGAACCTCGCTCACCAGCGTACCGTAGCAGTTGCCGTGGACCTCGGCCCACTCAACGAACTCACCGTTTGCCACGCGGCGGTCGAACTCCTCGCGCGTCAGGAAAAAGTAGTTGACGCCGTCGACCTCACCTTTGCGTGGTGCTCGCGTGGTAGCCGAAACCGTCAGGCCCAGGTTAGAGCGACGCTCGCGCACACGAGTGACGAGCGTGCCCTTGCCTGCGCCTGACGGTCCAGAAATCACAAAGAGCTTTGAATCCTGAGCGCTCACTTACTTGGTCAGCTGCTCGAGGAGCTGCTCGCGCTGACGGACGCCGAGGCCCTGGACGCGACGGGTAGCGGAGATGCCGAGCTCCTCCATGATCTTGGCGGCCTTGGCCTTGCCATAACCGGGGAGAGACTCGATGAGGGTGGAAACCTTCATGCGGGAAGCAATGGGGTCTTCGGAGTTGAGGACAGACTCGAGGGACTTCTCACCCTTCTTGATCTGCTCGCGAAGCTCAGCGCGGGCATGACGTGCGGCGGCAGCCTTCTCAAGAGCCTGCTTGCGCTGCTCGTCGGTAAGCTGAGGGAGTGCCATTCGTACCTCCAAATAGTTGGGTTATATCTGATTCAATATTTGGCATTTTAGCACGTAGAACGTACAAAATGCCCAATCGCGGCTCCATAGGTTAGACGATACCCGCAAAAAGTGCAATATATCGCGCTAAAAGATGAGCCCCTGACCTGCGATTCCACACAAAGGATGGGAAAGTTTACGCAGGCACAGGGGCTATTTTGTGCTAACGAGACCCAAAAGTGGTGACTTAAGGGAATCTTTTACGCGACGTTTTCGACCAGCTCGGCGACGATGGCGTCAAAGGCGGCAACCGGATCGTCGGCGCCGGTGATGGGGCGGCCCACCACGATATGGCTTGCACCGCGCTCGATAGCCTGGGAAGGCGTCGCCACGCGGGACTGGTCGCCCAGGGCAGCGCCCACCGGACGCACGCCCGGGGTCACGATCAGCGCATCGGGGCCCAGCAGCTCGCGCATGTCATGAGCCTCCATCGGCGAGCATACGATGCCGTCGATTCCGTTGGCCTGGGCGAGCTTTGCCAGGCGGGCGGCCTCCTCGGCCACGGGCGACTCAACGCCGATCTCGCTCAAGGCATCTTGGTTCATGCTCGTGAGCACGGTGATGGCAACGAGCTTGGCGCGATCCTCACGCGCCTCCTCGGCACCCTCGCGGCAAGCGGCGAGCATGGCGCCCGAACCCAAGCCGTGAACCGAGAGCAGGTCGGCACCGGCAAGCGAGGCCGAGCGGGCGGCGCCGCGCACCTGATGCGGGATATCGTGGAACTTAAGGTCGAGGAAGACCTTGAAGCCCAGGTCCTTAAAGGTCTTGACGATCTGGGGACCCTCGGCGTAATAGAGCGTCATGCCGACCTTGAGCCAGGCGGCATGGCCCGAGAGCTCGTGGGCGAGCTCGAGAGCACGCTCGCGGTCACAGTCAAGGGCGACGATAACGCGGTCGCGGGCATCAGTCTCTAGCATTCGAACGCTCCTACCAGCTCATTGATGTCCTTCACACCCTGGGACTCGGCCCAGGCCTCGAGCTCGTGCGCGATCTTGAGCGAAGCGCACGGATCGACGAAGTTGGCCATACCGACCGACACGCAGGTAGCGCCGGCCAGGATAAACTCGGCCGCATCCTCGCCGGTCATAACGCCGCCGACGCCGTTGATGGGGATATCGACAGCCTGGGCAACCTCCCAGACCATGCGCACGGCGATGTGGTGGCACAGCGGGCCCGAAAGGCCGCCCTTGGGCTTCGCCACGCGGGACTTGCGGGTATGGACGTCGATGGCCATGCCCTGGATGGAGTTGATGACCGAAAGGCCGTCGGCGCCCTCGGCCTCGAGGGCCTTGGCGATCTCGGCGACGTTGACCGGGGCCATCTTCACGAACAGCGGCTTGTCGGTCACCTTGCGGCAGGCGGCCATAACGGCAGACGCGCCCTCGGGCGTAGAGCCCATGGCGGCACCGCCGGCGGCGATGTTGGGGCAGCTCACGTTGATCTCGTAGCCGGCAGCCCAGGGGCACAGCTCGACATACATCTCGAGCGCGCGGACAAACTCCTCGACGGAATGACCGGCGACCTGGCAAATGACCTGGCAGCCGTCCTTGGACAGCTGCTCGAGCCACGGACCGGACTCACGGGCGAATGCAGCAACACCGGGGTTCTGAAGGCCCACGGAGTTGATCATACCGCCGGGAATCTCGGCCATGCGGGGCGCGGGGTTGCCGGGCCAGGGCTCGGCTGCGCAACCCTTGGTGGTGATGGCGCCCAGCTGGGAAACATCAAAGAAGTTCTGGAACTGCCAACCGTAGCCAAAGGTACCGGCTGCGGTGTTGATGGGGTTCTGCATCTTGACGCCGCCGAAATCGACGGCCATGTTCACGGTACCCACTAGAAGACCACCACCTTGGAAGCATCGAACACGGGGCCGCACATGCAGGCGCCCTTCATACCGTCGACCGTCTCGACATTGCAGGTGTTGCAGGCGCCAAAGCCGCAGCTCATCATGCGCTCGAGCGACACCTCGCAGTACGCGCCGGCCTCGGCGGCAGCGGCGGCGACCTTCTTCATCATGACGGCGGGACCGCAGCTGGCGACATAGTCGTAGCCGCCCTCGCCGAGCAGCTCGGCGGCAGGATCGGTGCAGAAGCCGTGCGTGCCCAGCGTGCCGTCGTCGGTGCACACGTTGACCGTGGCACCCAGCGCACGGAACTCATCGATGCCCACGGCCTTGGACGCGGTGCCAAAGCCCAAGCACACGTCGACGGCCACACCCTGCTCGGCAAGCATGCCAGCCAGACAGAGCACAGGCGGAACGCCGATGCCGCCGGCGACAAGCAATGCCTTCCTAGTGCCCTCGGGCACGAGCCAGCCGCGGCCGCCAGGGCCCAGCAGGTTGGACTTGGAGCAGGGACCCATCTGCGACAGGCGACGGGTGTCGTCGCCCACGACGGCATACCACAGCTCGACGGTGCCGGCCTGGGCGTCGGCGCGATAGAAGCTCAGAGGCACGCGAAGCAGCGAAGAGGCATCGCCGGGCACGGCGATGTTCACGAACTGACCGGGCTTGAGCGCACTTGCAAGCTTGGGGGCCGAGATAACGAGCGAGAAGATGCCGTCGGCGATCTCCTGGTTCGAGACGACCTCGAAGTCGTGCATGCGTGCAGTGGAAGGTGTGGGCATAGACGCTCCAATCCCCCATGCGGTTGCATGGACCAAACGAACAGAAAGCGCGGCACCGCAAGGGCGCCGCGCACAAAAGCGATAAGGCTATGCTAGCAGATGCAGCCGTCGGCAAGCGTCTGTTTACCGCCGACAAATACATCGGTGGCACGACCGGTGAGCGTGCGGCCGGCAAAACCGGAGTTCTCGGCACGCGACTCGTAGCCGTCCTCGCCGACCGTCCAGGTGGCGGACGCGTCGAAGACGGTCAGGTCGGCGACAGAACCCGCCTTGACCTGAACCTGGTCCAGACCCAGGATCTCACGCGGCTTGATGGCCATGAGCTCGACCATGCGGCCCATGCTCATCTTGCCCGTGTTGACCAGCTCGGTGAGCACGAGCGCCAGCGAGGTCTCGAGGCCGATCATGCCGAAGGGCGCAAGCTCGAACTCGCGGGCCTTCTCCCACGGGGTGTGGGGAGCGTGGTCGGTGACGATGACGTCGACGGTGCCGTCGATGACGCCTTGGCGGATGGCCTCGGCATCTTCATCGGTACGCAGCGGCGGGTTGACCTTAAGCGAGGTGTTGTAGGTCTCGTCCAGGTCGTTCTCGGTCAGGAACATGTGGTGCGGGGTGGCCTCGCAGGTAACCTGCACGCCGGCGGCCTTACCGGCACGCACGAGCTCCAGGCCATGGGCGGTGGAGATGTGCTGGATGTGCAGCTTGGCGCCGGTCAACTTGGCAATCTCGATATCGCGAGCGATCTGCAGCTCCTCGCCTGCCGCCGGCCAGCCCTCGAGGGCCAGACGGGTCGAGACCTTGCCCTCGTTGATCTGACCGTGGCCGACCAGGTCCTCGTCCTGGCAATGGCTCATAAAGACCTTGCCGAACATCTTACCGTAGTCCATGCAGCGACGGAGCATGCCCGCGCCCTGGACGCCGCGGCCGTCGTCGGTGAAGGCGACGGCGCCGTGGGCGACCATATCACCCATCTCGGACATGGCCTCGCCCTTAAGACCGCGGGTCATGGCGCCCGACGGATAGACGCGGCAGTGACCGACCTCGGCAGCGCGGGACTTGACGAACTCCACGACGGTACCGTTATCGGCAACGGGATCGGTGTTGGGCATGGCGCACACGCCGGTGAAGCCGCCCTTGGCAGCAGCGCGGGTACCGCTCTCGATGTCCTCTTTGACCTCATAGCCGGGCTCACGCAGGTGAACGTGCATATCCACCAGGCCAGGCACGAGGTACTTGCCGGAAAGGTCGCGGACCTCGGCTCCCTCGACGGCGAGATTCTCGCCGACCTCGGCGATCTTGTCGCCGTCGATCAGGACGTCAACGACACCGTCGAGCTCGACGGACGGGTCGACGACGTGGGCATTCTTAAGAAGCAAGGCCATTATCGGCACCTCCAAGCAGCAGATACAGGATAGCCATACGCACGCAGATACCGGCGTAGACCTGCTCCAGGATGACGGAGCGTTGCGGGTGGTCGGCCATGTAGGAGTCGAACTCGACGCCGCGGTTGATGGGGCCCGGGTGGCAGATGATCGCGTCGGGCTTCATGAGCTTCTCGCGGTCCTTGGTCAGGCCGAAGAGCTTGTGGTACTCGCGAATGGTCGGGAACGGCGCGCCCTCGAGGCGCTCCTGCTGCACGCGCAGCATGTAAACGACGTCCAGCTCGGGCAGGACGGAATCGAGGTCGCTCGTCACGTGGTCGCAGCCCAGGACCTCGGGTGCCGGCGGCAGCAGCGTGCCGGGGGCGACGGCGTAAGTCTCGCAGCCCATGATCTTAAGGGCGGGAATCAGCGAGCCGCAGACGCGGGAGTGGGCGATATCGCCGACGACGGCAACCTTCAGACCGTGGAAGTCACCCTTGTGCTCCCAGATGGTGTACAGGTCCAGCAGGGCCTGCGTGGGGTGGTTGTGCTTACCGTCGCCGGCGCAGATGACGCTCGCGGGCGAGTTCTGCGTGACGATGTAGGGAGCGCCGGCATGCTTGTCGCGCACGACGATGCAGTCGATCTTGTAGGCGTTGAGGGTCTCGACGGTGTCGACGAGGCTCTCGCCCTTGACCGTGGAGGTCGAGGAGCCGCCGAAGTTGAGGCTGTCGGCCGAAAGACGCTTCTCGGCGAGCTCGAAGGAGCTGCGGGTACGCGTCGAGGGCTCGTTGAACATGTTGACGATGGTCTTGCCCTTGAGCGTGGGGACCTTCTTGATGGCACGCTCGTTGACCTCGGAGAACGCCTTGGCGGTCTCGAGGATGAGCTTGATGTCCTCTTCGGAGTACTCGGTAATGTCGATCAGGTGCTTATGGTTGAACGCCACGGTACTACTCACCTCCCAGCGGCGCGGAACCCACA
Organism: uncultured Collinsella sp.; assembly: GCA_934646965.1. Taxonomy (GTDB): domain Bacteria; phylum Actinomycetota; class Coriobacteriia; order Coriobacteriales; family Coriobacteriaceae; genus Collinsella. The sequence continues at coordinate 11,726 of CAKUEZ010000011.1, forward strand.
TGGGAGCCCGGCGCGACGTCGTTGATCTCGACGGCGGTTCGGCCGTCGACTTCCTTCATATATAGGTGCACGTTCTCCTCGTGCGACGAGGGGACGTTCTTGCCGACAAAGTCCGGCGAAATGGGGAGCTCACGGTGACCGCGGTCAACGAGAACTGCCAGCTCGATACGGCTCGGACGGCCCAGGTCCATGACGGCATCGAGAGCGGCGCGGATGGTACGACCCGTGTACAGGATGTCGTCCACCAGCACGACGCGCTTACCGTCGACGCTGAAGGGAATGTTGGTAGCGTGGATCGCGGGAGCGAAATTGGTCGCATAGTCATCGCGATAGAAGCTGATGTCCAGGCTGCCGAGCGGAACCTCGACGCCCTCGATCTCCTTGATCGCCTCGGCGAGCTTCTTTGCCAGAAGGTCGCCGCGCGTGACGATGCCGACCAGAGCGAGGTCTTCACAGCCCTCGTTGCGCTCGAGGATCTCGTGCGCGATGCGGGTCATCGCTCGGTTGACGGCGGTCTCGTCCATGATGACCGCCTTGGGGGAAGTCGTGCCCATCGATCTCCTTCCTCACATGTCTTGACTGCTGACACAGTCAAAAAAATAGATGCCCGACCGCTCAAAGCGGACCAGACACCCACAGGAAGGGCTGCTCGATTGGCAGCTATGTAATTCCATGTGGGTATCTCGTACCCCTTTAATGGTCAAGGGATAGTGTAGCCAACCTCGAACTCAATTGCGAGCATAAATAGCGGGCAATCCGTAAACGGGCCCAATCACTCCATAAACCTATATATATTTGTGGGACGAGCTTGAAAACCTCGTTGCGAGCTGGCATAATCCCCTCTGCTACACGCAAATCGGATCTACGTCCAGGGCCGTAGCGTGGGCACTATCGCCAAAAGAGGAATATCTCTGTGTAGATTACGCACAGGGAGCTGCTTCTGTGCTATAGTTCAGGCTTGTTTGTTAACGCGACATGTTCGTTTGTCGCCCAAGGAGGGTCAGTTATGTCCAAAGTTTGCGAAGTTTGCGGTAAGCACCCCGTTGCCGGTCGCTCCATCAGCCACTCTCACCGCGTCACCAACCGTAAGTTCCGCCCCAACATTCAGCGCGTCTACGTCGTCGTCGATGGTCACCGTCGCAAGATGAACGTTTGCTCCACCTGCCTCAAGTCCGGCAAGGTTGCGCGCTCCTAAATAAGGTCTTACCAACAAGTACCTCGGACTCTCCGGGTCAAAGACCTCGCGTTCACATAGAACTTACCAAAGGCGTCCTCCCCTACGGAGGGCGCCTTTTTGCACTCATTGGGGACAGACTTACATGAGTGTTTTCACGCATTGGGGACAGACTTAGATGAGTGCTTCGCCGCAACCTACAGCGGACCTATGAGCTCACGGTGCACCGATCGGCCCCAATCCCCGCCTCACGCCGCCTCGTTCCAGCCAACGGTGGCCTTAGTCACGCTTGTAGCGCCGATACCGGTGATACGGGCAATTTGCTTGACCGTGAGATGCGCCCGCCTAAGCCTCAGCAGACAGGCATCACGTTTGGGGCGCGCCAGACCCTTGAGCAGCGCAGGGTCTATGCCCGGCAGGGCCTCGCGCGCGACGACAAGAGCATCCTCATCGGGGATCCGTCGGCGCGGAAGAATCTCCACTGACCAGATTCGCCCGGCGACTTCCTTAAGATGCTCGCAATAGCGACGGGAGCCCCCGACAATATCGAGCATGGGAGCCGCATCGCAGATATCAAAGGGATCGTAGCCCAGCTGATATGCCTTGAAGCTTGACCAGCGGTACGCATCGAGCGAGTCGAGCGCGCCTTTCACAGGATTGAGATGGATATAATCGAGTAACAGCACCGCCTGCGTGTCCGACTCGACCGCGACCCGCGAATAGCGATTATCAAACAGGTGGCCCGTTCTTCCGGTTTTCCCATTGAAATACTTGGCATAGGCCGTCAGCGCGCACTGCATTGCCTTTGAAAGGTTGTCATATGGGTCATCAACCATCAAATGGAAGTGATTGTCCATAAGGCACCAGGCCAACACCGCCACGTCATGGCACGCAAACCTGTCCGAGATATCCGATAAGAAACGATAGCGGTCGGAGTCATCTTCAAAAATGATCTGTTTCGAGTTGCCGCGGTCAAAGACGTGGTAATAGCCGGTGAGCGATATTTCGCGGGCGCATCGGGGCATGGTCTCTCCTTTCAAAGCCGAACAGGCAACACCTAAAAGGAGAGAAGGAACGCGAAATGCTGAGCCTGTGACCTATTTATAGCCAATCCGCGCCAAAAACAGGCCCAGAACGGCAAAATCGCAAATCGATGTCTGTCCCAAATGAGTGAATACACTCATGTAAGTCTGTCCCCAATGAGTGGGTCGATGCAGCAGGCAGGTAGTTTTAGTTAAAACGTTTCAGTTTTTTGAAGCGTTTTAGTGTGCCTTTTACGGGAATCTTACCGTTTACCGAATTATTTATTGCTATCATGCAAGGCGTAGGGTAAATCTCCGATCGCAAGGAGACACAAATGGTGAAAAAGTCACCGGAAAACACTACTCCCGCAATTGTGGACAACGTAGAGGCGCTTGAGGCTAAGCTCGCTCAGATGCGAGAGGCCCAGGCGCTTTTTGCTACGTACACGCAGGAGCAGGTCGACAAGATCTTCTACGAGGCCGCCATGGCCGCCAACAAGGCTCGTATCCCGTTGGCGAAGATGGCCATCGAGGAGACCGGCCGCGGCGTTCTTGAGGACAAGGTCATCAAGAACCACTACGCCGCAGAGTACATCTACAACGCTTACAAGAACACCAAGACCTGTGGTGTCCTGGAGCGCGATGAGGCCTATGGCATCACCAAGATCGCCGAGCCCATCGGTATCGTGGGCGCCGTCATCCCGACGACCAACCCCACCTCCACCGCGATCTTCAAGACGCTGATCAGCCTGAAGACCCGCAACGGCATTATCATCTCGCCGCACCCGGCTGCCGCCAAGTGCACCATCGCCGCCGCCAAGCTCGTGCTTGACGCCGCTGTCAAGGCCGGCGCCCCCGAGGGCATCATCGGCTGGGTCGATGTCCCCTCCATCGAGCTGACCAACATGGTCATGCGCGACGTCGACATCATCCTCGCCACCGGTGGCCCGGGCATGGTCAAGGCCGCTTACTCCTCGGGCAAGCCCGCCCTGGGCGTCGGCGCCGGTAACACCCCGGTCATCATCGACGACAGCGCCGACGTGCTGCTCGCCGTCAACTCCATCATCCACTCCAAGACCTTCGACAACGGCATGATCTGCGCTTCCGAGCAGTCCGTGACCGTCATCGACACCATCTATGACCAGGTTAAGGCCGAGTTCCAGAAGCGCGGCTGCTACTTCGTCAAGCAGGGTGCCGAGATGGAGGCCCTGCGTGCCGCCATGTTCAAGAACGGCGCTCTCGACCACCGCATCCCCGGCATGGCTGCCGCCAAGATCGCCGAGCTCGCCGGCATCGAGGTTCCCGCCAAGACCAAGATCCTGATCGCCGAGGTCACCTCCACCGACCCCGCCAAGGAGGAGTTCTCCCACGAGAAGCTCTCCCCGGTCCTGGCCATGTACCACGCCAAGGACTTCCAGGAGGCCGTCGACAAGGCCGAGCACCTGGTGCTCGCCGGTGGCCCGGGCCACACCGCCTCTCTGTACGTGCACCCCGCCCAGGCCGAGAAGATCAGCCTGTTCGAGCACGTCATGAAGGCCTGCCGTATCGTCATCAACACCCCGTCCTCGCACGGCGGCATCGGTGACCTGTACAACTTTGGCATGAAGCCGTCTCTGACCCTGGGCTGCGGCTCCTGGGGCGGCAACTCCGTCTCCGAGAACGTTGGGGTGAAGCACTTGATCAACGTTAAGACTGTGGCCGAGCGCCGTGAGAACATGCTGTGGTTCCGCGCTCCCGAGAAGGTCTACTTCAAGAAGGGTTCCACGCCCGTCGCCCTCGACGAGCTCGGTACCGTCATGGGCAAGAAGCGCGCCTTCATCGTCACCGACCAGTTCCTCTTCAAGAATGGCAACACCCGCGCCATCGAGGCCAAGCTCGACGAGATGGGCATCGCCCACGACTGCTTCTACGACGTCGAGCCCGATCCGTCGCTGCAGTGCGCACGTCGCGGCGCCAAGCAGATGGCCCTCTTTGAGCCTGACGTGATCATCGCCGTCGGCGGTGGCTCCGCTATGGACGCCGGCAAGATCATGTGGATGATGTACGAGCACCCCGAGTGCAAGTTTGAGGACATGGCCATGGACTTCATGGACATCCGCAAGCGTATCTTCACCTTCCCCGAGATGGGCAAGAAGGCCTACTTCGTCGCCGTCCCGACCTCCTCGGGTACCGGCTCCGAGTGCACGCCGTTCGCCATCATCACCGACAAGGAGACCGGCATCAAGTGGCCGCTCGCCGACTACGCGCTGCTCCCCAACATGGCAATCGTCGACGCCGACAACTGCATGACCGCCCCGCGCGGCCTGACCGCTGCCTCCGGCATCGACGTCATGACCCACGCCATCGAGTCCTACGTCTCCATCATGGCTTCCGACTACACCAAGGGCCTCTCCGAGCGCGCTGCCAAGCTCGTCTTTGAGAACCTGCCCTCCAGCTTCGAGAACGGTGCCAAGGACCCGCACGCCCGCGAGGAGATGCACAACGCCTCCTGCATGGCCGGCATGGCCTTCGCCAACGCCTTCCTGGGCCTCAACCACTCCATGGCTCACAAGCTCGGCGCTTTCCATCACCTGCCCCACGGCATCGCCAACGCCGTCATCCTGACCCGCGTCATGCGCTACAACGCCGCCGAGGCCCCCGTCAAGATGGGCACCTTCTCCCAGTATCCGTACCCCAACGCGCTGCACAACTACGCCGAGATGGCCAAGTACTGCGGCATCGAAGGCAAGGACGACAAGGAGACCTTCGAGAACTTCATCACGAAGCTCGAGGAGCTCAAGGACTTCATCGGCGTCAAGAAGACCATCGCCGACTACGGTGTCGACGAGCAGTACTTCCTCGACACCCTCGACGAGATGACCGAGCAGGCATTCAACGACCAGTGCACCGGCGCTAACCCGCGCTACCCGCTCATGAGCGAGATCAAGGAGCTCTACCTGGACGCCTACTACGGCCGCGAGCCTCAGGATTACGCCGTCTGCTAGTTCTAGCACGGTTTTTAACGGCGGGGGTGCACGGGTGTTTCACACACCCCCGCCGTCGCTTCTATCGCATCGTTGAAAGGATGCAACCATGCTGCTACCCGATTCCAAGACCGAGCTCGTCCGTCGTGGCAACAAGGTCGTTTACGACCTGGGCGACAAGATCGTCAAGGTCTTCAACGAGACCAAGCCCGTCTCCGACGTGTTTAACGAGGCTTTGAATCTTGCCCGCATCAATGAGTGCGGCATCCGCAGCCCCAAGGCTCTCGAGGTTTCCCAGCTCGAGAACGCCAACGGCTGGGCGCTCGTGACCGAGAAGGTTCCGGGCACCACCCTTGCCGAGAAGATGACTGCCGAGCCCCAGCGCTTCGGTGAGTACCTCGAGATGTTCGTCGACCTCCAGATCGAGATCCACGGCTACACCTCCCCGCTGCTCAACCGTCAGCGCGATAAGTTCGCCCGCATGATCGACAGCCTGGATCAGCTCAATGCCACCACGCGCTACAACCTTCAGGAGCGTCTGGACGGCATGACCAAGGAGTTCAAGGTCTGCCACGGCGACTTCAACCCCTCCAACGTCATCGTTGGCGAAGATGGTAAGCTCTACGTGTGCGACTGGGCACACGCCACCCAGGGCTCCCCTGCCGCCGACGTTGCCACGACCTACCTGCTCTTCGCTCTCAACAGCAAGGATCAGGCCGAGGCCTACCTGGAGCTCTACTGCGACCGCGCCGACATGCCCATGCAGGTCGTGCGTCAGTGGACGAGCATCGTCGCCGCTTCCGAGCTCGCTCGTAAGCGCAACGTGAACGATGAGTTCCTGAAGAACTGGATCGACGTCGTCGATTATCAGTAATATCTGAGCGATTCATTTCGCATCGGAGGCACAAAGGAAAACCCCGCAGCTCACCAGGGCTGCGGGGTTTTCTTTTTAAATTTTGAGAATACAAAAAAATAAAAGGACGGCCCCGCATCTCCCCCATCTGGAGAAATGCGGGGCCGTCCCGTGTAGCGAACTATAGGCGCAATCGTCGATTAGCGACGGGCCGCCTTCACAAGCTCAGCAACCTTAGCGACGACCTCGTCGATGGCAACGTCCTCGCGCTCGCCCGTGGCACGGTCCTTGAGCTCAACGGTGCCGTTCTTAAGGCCGCGCTTGCCCAGAACCACCTGATACGGGAAGCCCATAAGGTCGTTATCGGCAAACTTAAAGCCGGGACGCTCGTCGCGATCGTCGACGACGACCTCGACACCCTCGGCGCACAGGCCATCAACAATCTGCTCGCAGACGGTAGCGCACTCCTCCTTCTTGGGGTCAAGCGGAATCACCGCGACCTCGTAGGGAGCGACGGAAACCGGCCAGACGATGCCGTGCTCGTCGTTGTGCTGCTCCACGACGGCAGCGAGCGAACGAGACACGCCCACGCCGTAGCAGCCCATGATGAGCGGCTTCTCCCTGCCGTCCTCGTCCATAAAGGTGGCACCCATGGCCTCGGAGTACTTAGTGCCCAGCTGGAAGACCTGGGAGACCTCGATACCGCGCGCAGCGGAGAGGGGCTTGCCGCAGTGCGGGCAGGGATCGCCGGCGACGACGGTGACCAGGTCGGCCCACTCGTCGACGGTAAAGTCGCGCTCGGGGCAGGCGCCGGTAAAGTGGTAGTCGACCTCGTTGGCGCCACAGGCCCACGACTTGGACTCGCGCAGGCTCTCGTCGCAGACTAGACGAATGCCCTCGGGCAGGTTGACCGGTCCGATAAAGCCCTTGTGCAGACCGTTCGCCTGAAGCTCCTCGTCGGTCATCATGCGATAGCCCTTGCCAAAGACATGCTCGGCCTTGCAATCGTTGAGCTCGTGATCGCCCGGGACGATTGCCACGACGGGCTTGCCCTCGGCGTCGATGAGTGCCAGCGACTTACGCGTGCCGTTCTCGGGGAAGCCGAAGAACTTGGCAACAGCCTCGATGGTGCCCATGCCCGGAGTCTCCACCTTGGTGAGTGTACCGTCGCCGGGGCCCTCGGTCACGACGACCTTGGTGCTTGCAGCCTCATCGTCGGCGGCAAACCCACAATCGTCGCAGTAGACGAGCGATGCCTCGCCAGCCTCGGCCAGGGCCATGTACTCGACGGAGGTGTCGCCGCCGATCTCGCCGGAGTCGGCAACGACGGGCAGGGCCTTGATGTAGCAGCGCTCGCAGATATTGGCGTAAGCCTGCTTCATCTTGTCGTACTCCTCCTGCAAGCTCTCCTGCGTAGCGGAGAAGCTGTAGGCGTCCTTCATGATGAACTCGCGGCCGCGCATCAGGCCAAAGCGAGGACGGAACTCGTCGCGGAACTTGTCCTGGATGTGGTACAGGTTGACGGGCAGCTGCTTGTAGGAACGCAGCTCGTTGCGAACCAGGGCCGTGACGGTCTCCTCGTGCGTGGGGCCGAGCACGAACTCACGGCCGTGACGGTCGTCAAAGCGCACGAGCTCCTTGCCATAGGCATCGATACGGCCGGACTCACGCCACAGCTCGGCATCGACCATGATGGGCATCATGAGCTCCTGAGCGCCGGCAGCGTCCATCTCATCGCGCACGATGTTCTCGATCTTGCGGATTGAGCGCCAGGCGAGCGGCAGGTAGGAATACAGACCGGCGGCCTCCTTGCGGATCATGCCGGCACGAAGCAGCAAACGATGGCTTGCGAGCTCGGCGTCGGCCGGATCCTCTTTAAGCGTCGGCGCGTAGAGCTTAGACATGTACATTGCTCGAGTCATTTATTTCTCCTCAATAAGCTTGTCGACCTCGGACATGAGCGCGTCGACAATTTGATCCTCAGCTACTTTACCAATGATCTGGCCATGCGAAAAGAGCAGGGCCTGACCTCGTCCGCAGGCAACGCCCAGGTCGGCGTCAGAAGCCTCGCCGGGGCCATTAACGGCACAGCCCATGACGGCAATCGAAAGCGGCGCGGCGTAGTTTTTTAGGCGCTCCGTGACTTCCTCGGCGATGGGAATCAGGTTGACCTGACAGCGGGCGCACGTGGGACACGAGACGATCTCGGGACCACGTCGGCGCAGGCCCAGCGACTGCAGAATGCCCCAGGCAACCGGCGGCTCCTCGACCGGATCGGCCGTAAGCGAGACGCGCATGGTGTCGCCGATACCCTCGGAAAGCAAAATGCCCAGACCCACCGAGCTCTTGATGGTGCCTTGCAGCTTGGTGCCAGCCTCCGTCACACCCAGATGAAGCGGAACATGGGGGATCTCGCGCGACAGGGCGCGATAGGTATCCAGCGTCGTTTGCACGCTATGGGCCTTGGCAGAAAGCACAATGTTGGTAAAGCCACGGTCCTCAAAATGCTTGACGAAACGCTCGCTCGACATCAAAAGCTTTTCGGGCTGCGTGAGGTCGTCACGCTCGGCGATATCCTGCTCGAGCGAGCCGGCGTTGACGCCAATACGGATGGCACAGCCCGCGGCACCCGCAGCGTCGATCACGGCGTCGACCTTGGCCCAGTCACCGATATTGCCAGGATTGATGCGCAGCTTGGCGGCACCGGCCTCGACGGCGCCGATGGCGAGCTTATGGTTAAAGTGGATATCGGCGACAATCGGCACAGGAGACTCGGCGCAGATGGTACGGAAGCCCTCGAGTGCGGCCTCGGTGGGTACACTCACGCGCACGATATCGCAGCCCGCCTGGGCAAGCGCATTGACCTGTGCAAGCGTCGTCTGAGCATCGGCGGTATCGGTGCAGGTCATGGACTGGACCACCACCGGAGCACCGCCACCAATCTGCACGCCGCCCACATGCACGGGACGCGTCAGCTCACGAGGCAAAGAATGGGATAGAGACAATCCAAACACTCCCCTACAGGATAAATCGAAGGATGTCGGAACGAAGCATGTAGACGAACAGCAGCGCAAAGAGTGCGATGCCCACATAGCTCACGATCGTCTGGACCTTGAGCGGCAGCTCGCGACCCGCAATCTTTTGAATAATCTCGATAAGCAGCTTGCCGCCATCGAGCGGAGGGATGGGCAGCAAGTTCATAAAGCCCAGCGAGAACGAGATGAGCGCGGCAAACGACAGGAACGTGGCGGGGCCGGCAGCAGCAGCCTGTGAGGACATGACGCTAATGCCGACGATCGAGGTAGACTGATCGAGAATCTCCATCGTATGCTGCGGCTGCAACAGACGCATCACGCCCTCCGCCGTCTGCACGACATACGAGAAGGACAGACGCGCCGAGGTGATGGGATCTAAACGGACCACCTGCGTAGAGGCATAAACGCCCAAACGCTCGTCCTCTTTGAGCGTAACCGTGGTCGAATACTGCTTGCCGTCGCGCTCGTACTCAATGGCGATATCGTCCTTACCAGCGGCGTTGCCGATGGCATCGTAAACGTCCATCCAGGTAGAGCAGGATGCACCATCAACCGAAAGAATCGCGTCGCCGCCCTCGATACCCGCCTCGGCGGCAATTGAGCCCTCGTCGACCTGACCGATTACGTTGGTATCAACCGGCACGGTCACACCCGCGATGGAGTAGATGCTCATAAGGAGCAAAAAGCCCGTCAGGATATTGACGAGAATGCCCGCCAGCAGCATAAAGGCACGCTTGAGAAAGCCCTGGCCAAGATAGGTGTGCGAGCGCTCTTGCGCAAGGAACTCGGCCTCGCCGCACGGCAGCTTCCACGCATCACCCTCGGCAGTCGCATGATCGCGATCGAACCGGCGACCATCAAAGGTGGTAAAACCCGCTGCGTCTCGCGGTAAGGTCTGATACTTGGTGGGATAGTAACTCGGCGAAGGCTTCTCCCCTTCTTCATACCAGGGCGCGATGGAGCCCCAGCCCAGCAGTAAGGCGCAGGCCTCGAGAACATCCTCCTCGGACAGCTCGAGCTCGGCGGCCATATCGGGAACCGTCGTGCGACCGTGACGATAGATGGCCGCGAGCACACGGTCGGCGCACGAGACGTCGGTCGGATCCATGCCGCAGATGGCAGCATAGCCGCCCAGCAGCAGCGGCGTCACACCAAACTTGGTTCCGATGCGACGCGATGTGTGATGGATATCAAAGCGGCACGGCAGGCCCAAGAAGAACTCGGTCACGCGGACACCGCAGGCACGCGCCGCCAAAAAGTGGCCGCCCTCGTGCAAAAACACAAGGACGGAAAGCATCAGAAGGCCCCAAAAGACCGATGAGAGAACGCTCAGAACAGTATCCATAAAACGAAAAAGCAATCCTTATGGGTTAAGAACGGGTTGCAGCGAGCACCCGCGCGGCCTTTTCACGCGCCCAGGCATCGATAACGGCGAGTTGCTCAAACGAGACAACGGCCTGGAACTCGTGGGCATCCATGCAGGATTCCACAACGCGGTCGATATCGGTAAAGCTGCAGGCGTCGTGCAGGAAGGCATCGACGGCGACCTCGTTGGCGGCATTGAACACACAAGGCATGGTGCCGCCCGTCTTACCGGCACGCTCGGCCAACGCCAGGCAGCGGAAGGTATCCATGTCGGCGGCGTCAAAAGTGAGCTGACCCAGCTCGCGGAAGTCGATACGTGGAGCCGGCGTATCCCAGCGCTCGGGATACGAGAACGCAAACTGGATGGGGATACGCATGTCGGAGGCACCGAGATGCGCCATCACGGAGCCGTCGGCAAACTCGACCATGGAGTGAATCTTGGACTGACGCTGCACGACCACGTTAATGAAGTCGAGGTCGCAGCCAAACAGATGCATGGCCTCGATACGCTCCAGGCCCTTGTTCATGAGGGTGGCAGAATCGATCGTGATCTTAGCGCCCATAGCCCACGTGGGATGTGCGAGGGCATCGGCGCGGGTCACGTGATCGAGCTCATCGCGCGTGCGGCCAAAGAACGGACCGCCCGAGCAGGTGAGCCAAATGCAATGGGCCTCGCGCGGATTCTCCCCCAGATAGCACTGGTAGATGGCGGAGTGCTCGGAGTCGACCGGAATGAGTTGGCCCGGCTGCGCCAACGGCATAAGCAGGTCGCCGCCGACGACGAGCGACTCCTTGTTGGCGAGAGCAAGGCGCTTATTCGAGGTCAGGGCCGCATGGCTCGCCTCGAGACCGGCGGCACCCACGATGGCAACAAGCACGCAGTCGACATCGTCGCGGCGCGCGAGCTCACAGACCGCCTGCGCACCAACGCCAAGCTCGGTACCCTCGGGGAGTTCCTGCAGCACGGCGTCCGAACCATGGGCGGTATCTGCCACGGCAACCGCCGGAACCGAGAACTCACGGGCAGCAGCAACGAGCTCGGAGGTGCTGGAGTTGACGGACAGCGCCGTCACCTGCAGGCGATCGGCATGTTGACGGCATACATCGAGCGCCTGAGTACCGATAGAGCCCGTGCAGCCCAGGATGGCAACACGAAGACGGCCGTCGGGGCCATACGTCGTCTGGAAGGACATTACAGCACGCCCCCGATCATCAACAGAAGCTGCGCAGTGATGCAGCCAAAGATAAGCGAATCGCTACGGTCGAGCATACCGCCGTGGCCCGGGATAAGGTTGCCGGAATCCTTGACGCCCACGCCGCGCTTGATACGCGACTCAATGAGGTCGCCGATAACGCCCAAGATGGACACGACAACGCCGCACAGCAGTGCATAGGGCAGGCTCAGCTTATAGAAATGCGTGGCCCAAAGGATGAGCCAGATCAAAACGGAGCCCAGGATGCCACCGGCAAAGCCCTCCCAGCTCTTTTTGGGAGAAATCTTGGGGACCATCTTGTGCTTGCCGATACGGCTACCCACGATATAGGCGAACGAATCGGAGACCCAAAGGGATGCGCAAATGCCCACCGAAAGCAGGGCGCCGGCAAAACCGGGCACGGCATCGCGCAGCAGCACGATGGCCGACAACATAAAGCCGGTGTAGATGGGACCCATGAGCGTCACGGCCACATCCGAGATTCGGGTACGCGGCGACCAGACATACCAAATGCCCACCGCGAGCATCAGGGCAAAAAGCAGGGCATTCAACAACATTGAATCGCCCAGTGCCGACAGCGGAAAGAGCACGGCGGCTGCGATGCCCAGGCGATCGTTTGCCACCTTGCCATCGAGCCTCGTCATGCGGAAGAACTCATAGCAGCACAGGCCACTCATGACGGAAATAAAGATGGCCGTGGGCACAATGCCCAAAACCAGGCACAGGATAAAGACGACGGCATAGACGATGCCGGCGGCAGCGCGGGTGATAAAGCCCGCCAGCCACGAGCCGGTACCACCCTTCGCAGCAGGTGCCTTGGGATTGGCGGGCTTGCGCGCAGATGCCGTGGAGCCAGGCGCCTTGGAAGCAGATACCTTGGGACGATCGGACACGATTAAGCCTCCTCGGTCTTGCTCAGTCCACCAAACCTACGGTCACGGCCCTGATAGGCCAAAATGGCGTCGACAAGGCCCCAACGATCAAAGTCGGGCCAATAGGTATCGGTGACATAGAACTCGGAATAAGCCACCTGCCACAGCAGATAGTTCGAGAGACGCAGCTCTCCGGAGGTGCGAATCACAAGCTCAGGATCGGGAAGGCCGGCGGTATAGAGGTGGGAAGCCACCATGTCGTCGTCAATTGCGGCGGGATTGATCTTACCGGCGGCGGCGTCGAGCGCAATCTGGCGGACGGCGCGGGTGATCTCGGCACGGGCGCCGTAGTTAACGGCCAGCGCCAGCGTCATACCGGTATGGTCGGCGCACTCGGCAAGACCGCGCTCAAAGACGTCACGGGTCTTCTTAGGCAGCGCGGAAATATCACCCAAAAAGACGACGCGAACGTTCTCGCGCTTGAGTAGCGGCAGCTCGTCGATAAACGTCTTGGCAAACAGGTGCATTAAGACGTTGACCTCGTGCTGCGGGCGATTCCAGTTTTCGGTGGAAAACGCATAGGCCGAAAGCACGTCGACGCCCAGGCGCACGCAGGCGGTAATAATCTCGCGCAGGGAGACGATACCGGCCTTGTGCCCCTCAGTGCGGGCAAGACCGCGCGACGTGGCCCAACGGCCGTTGCCGTCCATGATGCACGAGATATGGCGCGGGATATTATTGAGGTCAAGGTCGGAAAAACCGACGCCCACAGGGGCGTCGGCAAAGTACTCGACCAGTTTATGCTCGTCGTATTGCACCTTAGATCTCCATGACCTCGGCTTCTTTTTCCTTCAGAAGCTCCTCGACCTTGGCAACATACTCATCGGTGTGCTTCTGGACCTTGGCCTGCTCGCGACGGACATCGTCCTCGGTGAGCTCCTCGTCGCGCTCGAGCTTGTTGTTAAAGTCGCGACGGATGTTGCGGATGGAGACCTTGGCCTGCTCGGCGTACTCGCGGCACTCCTTGACGAGCTCGCGACGACGCTCCTCAGTGGGAGCCGGGAACGGCAGACGCACAACGGTGCCATCGGAGTTGGGGGTAATGCCAAGGTCGGAGGCGCTGATGGCCTTGACGATGGCATTGATGAGCGCCTTGTCCCACGGCTCGATAAGCAGCATGTGAGCCTCGGGAGTCTTAACGGCGGCAACCTGCGTGACCGGCGTGGGGACACCGTAATAGTCGACGGTGATGTCGGACAGAATGTTGGCGCTGGCGCGGCCGGTGCGGACCTTGGAGAAGTTATGCTTGAGGGACTCGAGCGACTTGTCCATGTGGGCGGTGATGTTCTCTGCCATGCTTAATCCTCCTGATAGACGAGCGTGCCGACGGGCTCACCCGCGAGCGCGCGCTTGACGGTGTCCTCGCCATCGATGTTGAGGACCAAAATGGGCATACGGTTGTCCTGGCACAGAGCCGTAGCCGTGGAATCCATAACCTGCAGACCGCGGACGAGCACCTCATGATAGGTGATCTTGTCAAATCGGACGGCGTCGGCGCACTTGACGGGATCCTTGTCGTAGATACCGTCGACCTTGGTGGCCTTAATCAGAATCTCGGCACCGATCTCGCAAGCGCGAAGGGCCGCGGCGGTATCGGTCGTAAAGTACGGATTGCCCGAGCCGGCAGCGAAGATAACGACGTTGCCCTTGGACAGGTGGTTGATGGCGCGACGGCGAATATAGGGCTCGCAGATCTCGTTCATCTGGATAGCGCTCATCACGCGGCAGGGAACATCGTTGTGCTCGAAGGCATCCTGCAGGGCAAGCGCGTTCATAACGGTCGCGAGCATACCCATGTAGTCGGCCTGGGCACGCTCCATGCCACCGGCAGCGCCGGCCATGCCACGGAAAATGTTGCCGCCGCCGACAACGACGCCGACCTCATGACCAACGGCGAGCAGCTCCTTGACCTGCTTGGCAAGATGGTCGGTAACCTTGGGGTCGATGCCGTAGTGGCCGTCGCCCATCAGCGCTTCGCCGGAAAGCTTCAGAAGCACGCGTTTATATCGGATGTCGGACAAAGCGATCCTCCTTTAATTAGACTCACAATATGATAGCAAAGGCTCTACCCAGAGCCATGAAAAAGCAGGCTGTGAGTAAAACCCACAGCCTGCTCATTACCAGCTACAAGAGCTTATTTACTCGCCACGGACCAGACGGTCGAAGGCAACGACGGTAATGGTATCGCCGAGCTCCTTGGAGACCTGCTCAGCGTACTTCTTGATGGTGAGGGAGCTGTCCTTGATGAACTCCTGCTCGGTGAGCACGGACTGCTTGTAGAACTTCTCCAGACGGCCGACAGCCATCTTCTCCTGGATAGCCTCGGGCTTACCGGACTCGGCAGCCTGAGCCATGTAGATCTGCTTCTCGTGCTCGACGGTCTCGGCCGGAACCTGATCGCGGGTAGCACAGATCGGGGCAACGGCGGCAACCTGAAGGGCGACGTCGTGAGCGAAGGTCTTGAAGGACTCGGCCTGAGCGGTCTCGGCCTTCTCGAAAGCGAACTCGACGAGGACGCCGATCTTGCCACCCATGTGGATGTAAGAAGCGAGAGCACCGTTGTCGGCCTTGCGGGCGGCGAAGCGGGAGATCTTCATGTTCTCGCCCATGATGTGGATCATCTCGGTGAGCTCGGAGGAAACGGTCTCCTCGCCCATCGGCTTCTCGAGCAGAGCGTCGACGTCAGCCGGCTCGGTGGTGGCGACAACCTCAGCGACCTTGGAAGCAAAGCCGGTGAACTTGGCGTTGGAGCCGACGAAGTCGGTCTCGCAGGAGAGCTCGAGCAGAGCGCCGGACTTGCCGTCCTCGGAGACGAACGCGGCGACAGCGCCCTCGTTGGTCTCACGGCCAGCCTTCTTGGCAGCCTTGGCAAGGCCGTTCTTGCGCAGAACGTCGACAGCGGCGTCCATGTCGCCGTCAGCCTCGACGAGAGCCTTCTTGCACTCCATCATCGGGGAGTCGGTCATCTCGCGGAGCTGCTTGACCATAGCGGCGGTAATCTGGGCCATTGTGGTTCCTTTCAAAGAGATGAAAAAGAATTAACTAAGACTGATTTACTCGGCCTTGGGCTCAGCGGCCATCTCGGCCTCGGAGACCTGCTCCTTGCCGGAGCCAGCGAGGCAGGCGTCGGCCATGAGCTCGCACATAAGGGTGACAGCGGAGATAGCGTCATCGTTGCAGGGGATGCCGTACTCGACCTCGTCGGGATCGGAGTTGGTGTCGATCAGAGCGACGACGGGGATGTTCAGGCGCTGGGCCTCCTTGATGGCGTTCTCCTCGCGCTTGGTGTCGATGACGAAGAGAGCCTGGGGCAGACCCTTCATGTCGCGGGCGCCACCGAGGTTGGTCTGGAGCTTAGCGAGCTCCTTACCGAGCACTGCCTGCTCCTTCTTGGGGAGCACTGCCATGCGGCCGTCCTCGACCATGGCCTCGAGCTCCTCCATGCGGTTGATGCGGGAGCGGATGGTCACGAAGTTGGTCAGCATACCGCCGAGCCAGCGCTGGTTGATGTAAGGCATGTTGGCGCGCTCAGCGGCGTTCTTGACGGCCTCCTGAGCCTGCTTCTTGGTGCCGACGAACAGAACGTTGCCACCCTTGGCGACGTTCTTGACGAAGGTGTAGGCCTGGTCGGCGTCGAGGATGGTCTGCTTGAGGTCGAGGATGTAGATGCCGTTGCGCTCACCGAAGATGAACGGCTTCATCTTGGGGTTCCAGCGACGGGTCTGGTGACCGAAGTGGCAGCCGGCCTCGAGCAGGGTGCGGATATTAATCTTGGTAGCCATGTTAAACCTCCTGTGGTTTGCCTCCGCGCGGGGTCATCCTCCAAAACCAACCCGGACATGTGCTACCAAAGCCCGGGCACCACGGTATGAAGTAGCCGCGCGTGCGTGATAAAAACCTGTTGCCGTGAAGCAACCCGATGAATGATAGCAGGATTAGCTCTTCCTGCCAACCCGCAATCAAAACCACACACCTGAGTGTGGCGCGGGCCCCGTCGACCGAGCAAGGCTACTCGCCACGGGGATGAGCCTGGGTCACGGCACGCTTGAGCCGATCGGGCGTGAGGTGTGTGTAAATCTGCGTCGTGGACAGGCTCGCGTGTCCCAGCAGCTCCTGAACCGAGCGCAGGTCCGCGCCGCCCTCGAGCAGATCGGTCGCAAACGTGTGGCGCATCGCATGCGGGGCGATATCGGCCGGAATGCCGGCGAGCGTCGCCAACATATGAAAGCGTCGCCTGAGCATGGCGGCGCTCATGCGATTGCCGCGCGCCGAGATAAATAGCGGATGCGGACCGTTCGCGGCATCGCGATGCTTTGCCTGGGAGAGCAACGCCGGTCTCCCCTCCTCGACATAGGTGCGAGTCGCCTCGAGTGCGCGGCGATACAGGGGGACGATGCGCTCCTTGCTTCCCTTGCCCCACAGCCGCAGTGTGCGCTCGGACCAACCAATGGACTCAACGTTGAGTGCCGAAAGCTCCGAGATGCGGGCGCCTGAGGCATAGAGCAGCTCGAGCATCGCCGCATCGCGCAACCCCGCGGGCGTCGAGGTATCGGGGGTTTTGAGGAGCGCCTCCACCTGTTGGGTCGTCAGCACGCCGGGAAGATCGCGCGGGAGCTTGGGCGAGGAAATCGCCGAGACCACATCGCCCTCCACGATCCCCTCGGCAGCCATCCAGCGATAGAGTGACCGGATGGCCGACAGATGAGCCGCAAGGGTGCGAGGGGCCACCTGGTCGCGTGCGAGTTCGGCCAGATAGGTACGGACCGTACGCACGTCGGCCGCGCGCGCGTCGGTGCCCGTACGTTCGCACCAGGCTGCAAAGCGTTCCAGTCGCGACCCATAGGCGGTCACCGTGTTGGGAGAAAGCCCCTCGACGCGCGCGATATAGGCGAGAAACGAGTCGACGGTGTCGTACAGGTCAAAGGCTATGACCGGTCGCCTCCAAACAGATCGGGGCGCGTGGCCAGGTAGGCATCGAGAGCCTCGAGCGCGCGGTCCGCATAGGCCTGGTAGCGGTCGCGCTTGCTGCGGCGCTTGCCGTCCTCGAGGGGCGGCACCAGTCCAAAGTTGACATGCATGGGCTGATAGCCCACCGTTGCCGGATCGGTCGCATAGCCCACGAGCGCGCCCAGGGCGCCCACGCGCGGCAACTCGACGGGGGCGGCCCCGATAGCCTCGGCATAGGTATTGAGCGCCGCGAGCAGTCCGGTCGCCACGGCTTCCATATAGCCCTCGGTGCCGGTGATCTGGCCGGCCAGACGCACGCCCGTACCGGGCACGGCGAAGGTGCCGTCAAGCACGTGCGGGGCGTCGACAAAGGTATTGCGATGCATGACGCCGTAGCGGAAGAACTCGGCGTTCTCCAGGCCCGGCACCATGTGGAAGACGCGCTTTTGCTCGCCGAAGGTCAGATTGGTCTGGAAGCCCACAAGGTTATAGGCGGTCTTCTCCTTGTTCTCGGCGCGCAGCTGAATCGCCGCCCAGGGACGACGACCAGTTCGCGGGTCGGTAAGTCCGACGGGCTTCATGGCGCCAAAGCGGATGGCGTCCTTGCCGGTACGGGCAACCTCCTCGGCAGGCTGGCAGGCCTGGAACAGGTCACCGCCCTCAAAGTCCTTGAGCACCACGCGGTCAGCCGTGGTGAGCGCCTCGATAAAGGCTTCGTATTCCTCCTTGTTGAGCGGGGCGTTGAGATAGTCACCGCTCCCCTGCTCCTCGTAGCGCGACTGCGAGAACAGCACGTCCATATCGAGCGTGGAGGCGTCGACAATCGGGGCCGCGGCATCAAAGAACGCCAGGGCATCACCGCCGACGAGCTTCATGACCTCTTCGCTCAGCGCCGGCGAGCACAGAGGGCCGGCGGCAATGACCACATGGCCCTCGGGAATCTGCGTGACCTCGCCGTGGACGACCTCGATGTTGGAGCGTGCGGTGACCTCGGCCTCAACAAGTTCGGAAAACTTGACGCGGTCGACAGCCAGGGCACCTCCAGCGGGAACGGCCGCGCGATGGGCGCAATCGAGCAGCACCGAGCCCATGCGCTCGAGCTCGGCCTTCAGCAGGCCCGCCGCAGAGTCCGGACGGGTCGACTTAAACGAGTTGGAGCAGACGAGCTCGGCCAGGTGATCGGTATGGTGCGCCGGAGAGCTCACCTGGGGGCGCATCTCGCACAGCTTTACGGCAAAACCGCGATCTGCCAGTTGGATCGCGCATTCCGAACCCGCCAGACCGCCACCGATAACCGTCACCTGATCGAACTGCATCTGCAAACACCTTTCTAATTGACACGCTTTCCATTGTGACCGAAGGGCGTCTGGGCGTGAAGCGCAAACTTTGAGGGCGCATACCTTCCATCCATCATGCGCTCGATAAGACCCTCGAGCTCGAGCGAGCCCAAGAGCTTAAGCACACCGACGGCATCGAGCGAGACGAGCGCGGCGATATCGTCGACCTTGAGCGGCGAGGCGATGAGCGCATGCATCACGGCCTGCTGTGTGGGGTCCAAGTCTGCGATACCGGGCGCGTCGGGACGTGAATAGCGCAGGGTGCCGTAGATGCGCGAGATGGCCATCTCGATAGATTCCTCGTCCACGATACAGCAGGCTCCGTTAGCGATGAGATAGTTGGTGCCGCGCGACTCGGGAGACAGGATGGAGCCTGGCACCGCAAGCAGTTCGCGTCCCAGGTCCATAGCGGCCTCGGCGGTCGAGAACGTGCCCGAAGGCATGCCGGCCTCAGACACAAAGAGCGCCTGCGACAGGGCCGCGATCACGCGGTTGCGACGCGGAAAGGCAAACTTACGCGGCCCCATACCCCATGGCGATATCGACACGACCGCGCCGCCCGTATCGAGCGTGCGCGCGATAAGCCCCGCGCTCGATCGTGGGTAGACCACGTCGGCGCCCGTCCCCAGCACCACGACGTGTTTGCCGCCGGCGTTGACCGCCGCCCAACCCGACGCCTGGTCGCAGCCGACCGCCCCACCCGAGACCACCGTCACGCCCGCCTCAACCGCCACCTTCGCCGCAAGCTCCGCCACGGCAAGACCATACGGCGAGGCCTTGCGCGCGCCGATGATGGAGAGAGCAGGCGTCGATAGCACCGCGGGGTCCCCGCGCACATAGAGCGTCCGGGGCACATCCGAAAGCTCCAGAACGGTCGTGGGATACAACGCATCGCCGGGATGCAGCTCAAAGGTTCCCTCATCCATTACTGGTCCCTCCTTCCCTGGTACATCGCCGCCTCGAGTACGTGGTCCTGCGTGACTCGTTCGCTCTCGGCGACATCGGCGATCGTGCGCGCGATACGAACCAGGCGCACAATGCCGCGGCCCGTGAGATGCGTGCGCTTCGACAGGCCCAGCACGCACTTCTCCGCCGCATCGTCGAGCTCAAAGGTCGATACGACGCCATCGATGGATCGCGACTCATCATCTTCGGCCTCGGTATCTGCATCGTCCATGCGGGCCTCACGCCAAGCGCGAAAGGCTCGACCACGCACAACGTAGTCACGCAGCTCGGCCGACGACATCCCCTCGGCCCCCTCGATAATCACCTGGGGGTCGGGACGGGTCACATCGAGCATCATGTCGATACGGTCGGCCAAGGGTCCGCGCAGCTTGGACCGGTAGCGCTCGACCATCGAGGCCGAGCAGCGACACGGGACCTCGCGATCGCCCAAAAAGCCGCAGGGGCAGGGATTGCTCGCGGCAAGCAGCTGAAAGCGCGACGGGAAGGTAAAGGCCCCGTCGACGCGTACGATTTTGACGTAGCCGCGCTCGATGGGCTGGCGAAGCGTCTGCAGCACGCCGGTGGGAAACTCGGCGAGCTCGTCCAAAAAGAGCACGCCGCCATGAGCCAGACTAATCTCGCCCGGATGCACCGGGCGCCCACCGCCGATAAGGCCAGCGGTCGAAATGCTGTGGTGCGGGCTGCGAAATGGTCGGTGTCCCGCCAACAGCCCGTCAATATTCTCGCCTAGAACCGAGTGGATGCAGAGCGCTTCTTGCTGGTCCTCAAGGGAAAGCTCGGGCAAAATGCCGGTCATACGCCGCGCGAGCATCGTCTTGCCCGAACCAGGCGAGCCGATCATGAGCAAGCCGAGCTCACCTGCTGCCGAAAGTGCCATGCCGCGTTTGGCGACCTCCTGCCCCAGCACGTCGGCATAGTCGAGCTCGGGTTCAAAGGTTGCTTCCACGCCCTCGGAATCCAGATAATGTCGCGCAGCTTCCCCCATGCCTTGGGCAAGTTGTGACAGGTGGCCGATAAACCCGCAGTCCACGCCCGTGAGCGGCACATGCTGATCGGACCTGCCGGCGATAAAGGAGAGCCCCATATCGCGCGCCAACAGCTGAAACGCCACCTCACCCTTAACGGGCAGCACCGTACCGTCCAGGCCGAGCTCGCCGGCGATAAGGCAGCGATCGAGGTTGTCACGGGGAATCTGCCCGTCGGCTGCCAGCACCGCGATGGCAATCGGCAAATCGAAGCCGCTACCGGTTTTGCGGATATCGCCGGGCGCAAGGTTAACGGTAATGCCCGAACGTGGAATCTCAAAGCCGGCTGAGCGCATAGCGCATCGGATGCGCCCGCGCGACTCCATCACCTCCATACTGGGTATGCCGAGCATCTGAATGCCCGGAACGCCGCCGGCAAGCGAGACCTCGACGGTGACCGGAATCGCCTCGACGCCACGGATGCACGCGGCGTGGACGGCAAAGGTATCGAACGCCATCACGACACCTGCCAATCGAACGCGTTGTACTGATGCTCAATTTCGGCAATATGCCCACCGCGGATGGTCACGCCCACGGCGTCGAAGCGAATCGCCTTGAGCGGATAGTGTTCCATAAGATAGCAGCTAGCGATGCGACGGTAGCGACGCTGTTTTTGGGCGTCCACGGCCTCCTCGGGAAAGACCCGCGTGGCGCAATCCAGCGCGACGCGTCTGGTCTTCACCTCGCACATCACCACAACATCGTCGAACTCGTCGAGCAGCACCAGGTCGGCCTCGCCCTCGGGGCAACGAT
This sequence comes from uncultured Collinsella sp., assembly GCA_934646965.1. Taxonomy (GTDB): domain Bacteria; phylum Actinomycetota; class Coriobacteriia; order Coriobacteriales; family Coriobacteriaceae; genus Collinsella. The sequence continues at coordinate 33,312 of CAKUEZ010000011.1, forward strand.
AGCCCTGCTCCAGCAAGGTGTAGCCGCGTTCGTTAAAGTAATCGATGGTAATGAGCTCTCCTAACATGCCGAGTTCGCGCGGGCTGAGTGCCTTGATAAACTCGGGTGTGATAGCCCCGCAGTCGAGCTCTCCGTCTTCCCAACGTTCCTTGAGCTGCTGCGTCTTGCTCTTTTTGCTTGCGGCACACATGGGATCTCCTTTCCCGCACACTGCATTGCCCCGATGATGAGGGCACGTTTCATGCGGGTAAGTACCGGAAGCAAACCAAAAGCTGACCAAAAGCCGACAAAAAACGGGCCATGCGCAACAATCGCGTTGCACACGGCCCGCTACCAGCAGGTTTATAAAACCCCAGAGGTCCCTATCTCCACAATTGACCTAGAAGAGCCGCTCAGTCTGCAGAAAGTTTCCGCAAAAACTCACGCGATGCAGCGGACAAAGTCCATGTTTGCGAATGGCCTCGATGTGCTCGGGGCTCGCGTAGCCCTTCGACTCGGCAAGATGGTACTCGGGATACTCGGCATCGTACTCGACCATCATCTCGTCACGGGTGACCTTGGCCATGATGGAAGCCGCAGCGATGCAGGCAATCTTGGCGTCGCCCTTGACCACGTCGCGCTCGTTGGGAACGGCGCCCAGCGGGTTGCCATCCATAAGCACACAATCCGGCTCAAGACCCGTATCGGCAACGGCGCCCGCAACGGCGGCGCGAATGGCGCGTGCCATGCCCATCTCGTCGATATCCGCCGGCGGGATATGACAGTACCCAATCGCGGTCGCCACCTCGGCAATTTTTACAGCCAGCAGTTCGCGGCGGGCAGGCGTGAGCTTTTTGGAATCGTTAATGCCCCAAACGCGCGGCTCCATGGGCAGGCACACCGCACATACCGTCAGGGGCCCGGCCACCGATCCACGACCGACTTCGTCAACGCCCACGACAACGCCGTCGCCACCCAGCTCGTGCATCAGCTCGTACATGCCATTGACGCGCTCGCGCTCGGCGAGCTCCTTGGCATGGCGCTTCATGGCGCGTTCGCAGGCCTTGATGACCTGTTGACGCGGGTCCTCGCGATAATGCTCCACGAGGGCGGGAATCTCCTCAAACGTGGCGCTCGCCAGCTCGCCGGCAACCTGAGACGCCGAAACCGAGCTTGTCATGTTGGCCATACCGGGGCCTCCTTGCATGCGGATCAGTAAAAAGAAGGGCCACCCGAAGGTGACCCTTTTGTCCAAATGAGCGGACAGACGCTGCGATCGTCTTAGCGCTTCTCGGGAATACGAGCAGCCTTGCCCACCTTGTCGCGGAGGTAGTACAGCTTGGCGCGACGGACGCGACCATGACGGACAACCTCGAG
>CAKUEZ010000012.1 GCA_934646965.1 uncultured Collinsella sp.
ATTCCTCGGTAGCTCAATGGTAGAGCACGCGGCTGTTAACCGCGCTGTTGTAGGTTCGAGTCCTACCCGGGGAGCCAGAATTTCTCAGCCCATTCTGCTGGGCTTTTAAATTCCTCGGTAGCTCAATGGTAGAGCACGCGGCTGTTAACCGCGCTGTTGTAGGTTCGAGTCCTACCCGGGGAGCCAGGTTGTAAAACCCGTCGCTTATGCGGCGGGTTTTTTCATGCCGCGATCATCAACCGCGGACGTTACCGTATCAACATTTCGTGTCGAGGATGTAATCACGAACCCCGCCACCTCAACACGGCGCGGTCGTTGTAGAATATTGCAATGATTGCTCCCACGACATGGTGCCGCGAGCACCAGAAAAGGAGATTCTTGTGTCTGAGACCATTAACGGCAGCCTGAGCGTCTCGAACGACGTTATTGCCGATATTGCCGGTTATGCCGCGATGACGTGCTACGGCGTTGTCGGCATGGCCGAGCAGCTCCAGGGCGCCGAGAGCGTGCGCCTGCTTGCCGGCCAGCGCCTCCGCAAGGGCGTGCTTGTCTCCGCCGACGAGAACGGCCTCACGGTCGACCTTCACGTCGTGCTCGAGAACGGCGTCAACATGAAGTCCGTCTGCCACAATCTTTCGAGCTCCGTTGCCTTCACTCTGCAGGAGATCGCCCAGATCGATCCCGCCAGCCTTAAGATCGGCATTCACATCGACGCGCTCAAGAGCCGTCTGAACTAGCATCCGAATACGGAGATTTCACTACTCATGATTGCTAAGACCATTCGCACCTGTTTTCCGATCGCTGCGGCTGCCGTTTCCGACAAGGCCGAGGAGATCAACAAGCTCAACGTCTTCCCCGTACCCGATGGCGATACCGGCACCAACATGTCGCTCACGCTCGCCTCGGTGACCAAGGAGCTTTCGGCTCTTCCCGCCGATGCCAACATGGAGGCCATCGCCGGTGCCATCACCCACGGCTCCCTCATGGGCGCCCGCGGTAACTCCGGCGTCATCACTTCGCAGATCCTGCGCGGCGTGGCCGAGGGCCTTGTCTCTGCCGACGAGCCCATTACGTCCGCCAACATCGCCTTCGCCTTCCGCCGTGCCGTCAAGGTTGCCTTCCAGGCCGTCCGCAAGCCCATCGAGGGCACGATTCTCACCGTCCTGCGCGACGTCTCGACGAAGGCCGACGAGTGCGAGAAGAAGAAGTTCTCGGCCGAGGATGCGCTCGACGCCATTGTCGTCGAGGCCTATCAGTCCGTCGCCCGCACGCCCGACCTGCTTCCCGTCCTCAAGGAGAACGGCGTGGTCGACTCCGGCGCCTTTGGCTTTGCCATTTTCCTGGAGAACTTCGTGGCCGCAGCCCTTGGCCGCGGCACCGTCGTCGAGGATTTTTCCGCTACGTTTGATTCCGCCGGCTCTGCCCGCGATGCGGCTCTTGGCCGCGTTGAGATCGAGGCCAACGACGACTGGGAAGGCTCGGAGTTCCGTTACTGCAACGAGTTCCTCTTTAAGGCCGATGCCCCGTTTGATGAGGACGAGTGCCTCAAGTTCCTGGGTTCCATGGGCGACTGCGAGCTGCTCGTGGGCGCGTACCCCGATTACAAGATTCATGTTCACTCCAACACCCCGAACCTGGTGCTCGAGCACATGCTGCAGCTCGGTCAGATCTACGAGGTCTTTATCCACAACATGGAGATGGAGGCCCACGACCGTACCGCCAAGATCCACGAGGATCAGGAGAAGGCCGCTGAGCCCGTCAAGGCTCTGGGCTTTGTCGCCGTTGCCGCCGGTTCGGGCGAGGCTGACATCCTCAAGTCCCTCGGTGTCGATGTGATCGTTTCTGGTGGCCAGACCATGAACCCCTCGACCGCCGACCTGCTGGGCGCCGTCGACCAGGTCAACGCGACCTCGGTCATCATCCTGCCCAACAACGGCAACATTCGCATGGCTGCCGAGGCTGCTGCCTCCGCCTGCACCGATAAGAAGGTTGCCGTCGTTCCCACTAAGACCGTCCCGCAGGCCTTCTCTGCGCTGTTTGCGGTCCTGCCCGATTCCGAGCTCGAGGATGCCGTCGCCGCTATGGTCGATGCCATCAGCGAGGTACGCGATGGCGAGGTCACCCGTGCCGTGCGCGATTCCAGCGCCTCCGACGGCTCGCCGATTCACTCCGGTGACGTCATGGGCATCATCGCCGGTTCCATCGACGTGGTCGGCTCCGATGTGAAGCAGGTTACGCTCGACTGCATCAACCGCATGCAGGAGGAAGAGGAGGGCGACGCGCTGACGATTCTGGCCGGCGAGGAGCTGTCCGACGAGGCCTTCCAGGAGATCGTCGACGCCATCGAGGAGGCTCAGCCCGATCTGGAGATTGATGCCCATCGTGGCGAGCAGCCGCTCTATCCTGTGATCTTCTCGATCGAGTAGGCATCTGGCCATGTCCGAGCTGTGCTCCGTGCCGCGCGTCTCGGAGCGCTTTGCCCAGAGCAATGCGCTCGACGAGGATATCGCGCGACTCAAATATGTTTCGGGTAAACGTGAGGAGGCCCTTCGCCGTCTGGGAATTCGGACGGTGGGGGACCTCCTTCTCCATATCCCTCATCGATACCTCGACTTTACGCGCTCCTGGTCCATCGAGATGGCGCCCATCGGCACCGTCTGCACCATCATCGCTACGGTCGATCGCATTGTGCAAAAGCAGCCTCGTCCGCGCATGCAGGTGACCGAGGTTTCGCTCGTGGATGACACGGGCGTGCTCCAGGTTGCCTTTTTCCGACAGCCCTGGATTGCCCAGCAGCTCAAACAGGGCGACCGCTTGGCCGTGATGGGCAAGGTCGAGTTTGCCTACGGCTTTAAGCAGATGGCCTCGCCGCACTTTGAAAAGCTCGAGGATGGGCGCGCCGCCGGCACCATCTTGCCGGTTCATTACGTGAGTGACGGCGTGAGCCAGGCGTGGATGCGCCGTATTGTGAGCGGTGCGCTTGAAGTCATCGGCAATCCCTTTGACCCCATTCCGGCTCCGCTGCGTGTAAAGCGCAAGCTTATGAGCAATGCCCGCGCGCTGCGCGCGATTCACTTTCCCTCGAGTATGGCCGAGCGCGACATTGCGCGCCGCCGTCTGGCCTACGAGGAATGTCTCTACCTGCAGCTCGCACTGCGCCTGCGCAACGACGGCGGCTTGGTCGACGTGGTGCCCTATGCGCACGTTGCGGGCGAGCATCTGTCCGCGCTTAAACAGGCCCTTCCGTTCTCGCTGAGCGACGAGCAGGAGGCCGCATTCCAAGATATCCTGCATGACATGTGCGATGGCGAGCGTGTGATGAACCGCCTGCTGCTGGGCGATGTCGGTACCGGCAAGACCGCCGTTGCCGCCTGCGCGCTGGCCGTGGCTGCCGATAGCGGCACGCAGGCCTGTGTCATGGCGCCGACGGGTGTGCTGGCGCGTCAATATGCCGATAAGACCGGCCCTTTGCTCTCGCAGGCCGGTATGACCTGGGCGCTCCTCACGGGCGCCACGCCGGCGACCGAGCGCGAGCGCATCCATGTGCAGCTGGAATCGGGCGAGCTCGACGTCCTCTTTGGCACCCATGCGGTGCTTTCGGACAACGTTACGTTCAAGCATCTCTCGCTTGTGGTCATCGACGAACAGCACCGGTTTGGCGTCGGCCAACGTAACGCCCTGCGCGCCAAGGGTCCCGGAGCCGACTTGCTCGTTATGACGGCGACGCCCATCCCGCGTACGCTGGCGCTTTCGGTCTACGGCGACTTGGACACGAGCATCATCCGCCATCGCCCCGTTCCGGGCGCCGGCGTGACGACGCGCATCCTTACCGAGTCGAGCCGTGACCTGGCATATGGGGCCATTCGCGAGGCGCACGAAAAGGGCCAGCAGGCCTATGTTATCTGCCCACTTGTGGAGCCGAGCGACTCGGCCGATGAGCTCGAGGACGTTCCCGGTATCGCCCGCGACGACGAAGGCCACGTGACCGTGCCCGTGCCGTTGCACGATACGGCTACCGAGCTCGACCGCCTGCGCCTGGCGCTGCCGGGTCTTACCATCGAGCGACTTCACGGCCGTATGGCGGCGGGGGAGAAGGACCGCGTGATCGATGCCTTTAAGCGCGGCGATATCGACGTGCTCGTCTCGACCACGGTGGTCGAGGTGGGCGTCGACGTGCCCAACGCCACCGTCATGGTCATCGAGAACGGCGAGCGCTTTGGCTTGGCCGCCCTGCACCAGCTGCGTGGTCGCGTGGGCCGCGGTAACGTTTCGGGCACGTGCCTGGTCATGACGCACTCTAAGGGCAACGGCGGTTCGTCGGCAGCGCAAGACCGCCTGCAGTCACTCGAAAAGACCTCAGACGGCTTTACGCTCGCCCAGATGGATCTGCGTTTGCGCCATGAGGGCGAAATCTTAGGTTACCGCCAGCATGGCGGCGTGACCCTGCGCTTTGTCGACCTCGATGCCGACGAGGAGCTGATCGAGTGGGCGCATTTGGACGCCGTCGAGCTCTTGCGGTATGCTAGCAACCTTGACTCTGTGGCGACGCGTCCCCTGCGCGATGCGGTCGCCACGCGGTATCGACATATCTTTAAGGAGGTCAGCGGAGGATGAGAATCATCGGCGGCGAATGGCGCGGTCGTAAGATCGAGGAGCCCCGTGGTCGCGATGTCACGCGCCCCACGACTGATCGCGTGCGCGAGGCGTGCGCGTCTATGGTCATGTCGGCATTCGATTTCGATTTGGACGAGGTTCGTGTGCTGGACGCCTTTGGCGGTTCCGGCGCCTTAGGTATAGAGATGCTCTCGCGTGGCGCCCGCTCGCTCACCACGTTCGAGATTGATCGCAACGCCGCGCGGCTCATTTCCAAGAATATCGAATCATTGTGCCGCGACCGTGCCCGCTGGCGCGTCGTGACTGGCGATATCCTCGCCAGCGCCTCGCGTGGCCGTGTGCCGGGCGGCCCCTTCAATCTGGTTTTGCTCGACCCGCCCTATGCCTTTGGTGCCGAACCGGTCGAGGAGTTGCTTCAGAACCTGTCCCAGCAAAACCTGCTCGCCCCGGGCGCATATGCCCTGTTTGAGCACGCTGCGGCCCAGCCTGGCGCACATCCGGTAGGCTTTGAGACCGTGCGCGAGAAGCGCTACGGCATCACATCGGTCGACCTGCTTCGCTGGGTCGGCGACGACGAGGACGATAGCGCCGACACCGATGCCGGCGACAACAATGGCACGATGTTTCAGGAGGACGCCCATGAGTGACACCATCAACCGCGTCATCGTTCCGGGTACCTTCGATCCCATCACGTTTGGTCATATCGACGTCATCCGCCGTGCCCGCCGCATCTTTCCCAGCGTGATCGTGGCCGTTGCCGAATCGCAGGGCAAAAACGGCGTGGGTACCACCTTTATGCTCGACGAGCGCGTGGCACTGGCCCGCGAGGCGCTCGGTGATATCGATGGCGTCGAGGTGCTGCCCTTTACCGGCCTGCTGGTCGATTTTGCCCGCGAGCAGGGTGCGGGTGCTGTGGTCAAGGGCCTGCGCGCCATGACCGATTTTGAGTACGAGCTGCAGCAGGCAGACCTCAACTACCGCCTGGACAACGAGCTGGAGTCCATCTTTGTCATGAGTGCGCCGCAGTACGGCTACATCTCGAGCTCGGTAGTTCGCCAGATTGCCTCGCTTGGCAGCGACGTTTCGACGTTTGTGCCACCCAATGTAGTTGAGGCGCTTAAACATCGCTTTTCGTGACGTTGCATTATGCCTGTTGGCATGTGGTAAACTAACACGATGATATGTTACCTATGAAAGGAGACCGGATGCCGGGCGAGAATTTTCCTGGCGACAGGATCGTGAGCCTTGTCGACGAGCTCGAGGGGCTCATCGAAGAGGCTAAGACGCCGTTCGGCAAGAATGCCCAGATGAAGGTCATCGATGCCGACGTCTTCTTTAACATCCTCGATGAGATCCGTATGAGCTATCCCGAGGAGTGGCAGAAGTCCCGCCGCATTCTCAAGGAGCGCGAGGAGCTTATGGCTTCCGCCGCCGCTCAGGCCGATTCCATCATCGCCGACGCTCAGCAGCAGGCCCTCACCATCGCCGGTGAGCAGGAGATCGTCCGCCTCGCCCAGCAGCAGGCCGACGATATCCGCGACCGTGCCCAGCAGTACGAGCGCGAGACGCGCTATGCCGCCGAGGACTACGCCGAGCAGGTCTTTACGCACCTAGAGGAGAACCTCAAGAGCCTGACCGGCACCGTTACCCGTTGCCGCCAGCAGCTCAACGAGGGTGCCGCCCAGCAGAATGGTCAGTGGTAATGGCTGAGTTCCCGAGCGTTACCGTCGATCTTTCCGAGCAGCTCGAGTTTCCCGGAGACTCGTATCCGCTGACCGGCAAGGTCGATGTCGCCACCTACACGGTGGGCGAGAAGGAGTATCAGCTGCAGGACGGTATCGACTACGACGTGGTCTTTACCAATGCCGGCACCGGCGTTCTGCTGACTGGCATGGTTCGTGCGCACGCCACCGGCGAGTGCGACCGTTGTCTGGAGCCCGCCTCGTTCGATATCGCCGGCGAGATCGAGGAGTTCTATCTCTTTGAGGAGCCCGAGGATCCCGAGGCGTACGAGGACGGCTACGAGCTGTTGGGAGAGGATCGCATCGTTGACCTGGGCGAGCCCATCAACGATGCCGTCGTCATGGACACCCCGTTCGTGGTGCTCTGCAAGCCCGATTGCCGCGGTCTTTGTCCCGTCTGCGGTGGTAATCTCAACGTCGAGCAATGCGATTGCGCCGCTCAAGCCGAGGCCGAATGGGCCGAAGCCACGGAAAATCCATTTGCAGCATTAAAGAATCTCAAGCTTGACGAGTAAAACTGTGGTAGTATCGCTACTTGCGCGTAATCGCCACACTGGATAGTTTATAAGGAAGGTCACTATGCCCGTACCTAAACAAAAGCAGGGTCGTATCCGCACTCACACCCGCCGTTCCGCCAACATGAAGATCTCGGCTGCGGCTCAGTCCACGTGCCCCCGTTGCGGCGCTGTTAAGCTCCCGCACCACGTGTGCCCCAGCTGCGGTTTCTACAAGGACCGCGAGGTTATCGTTACCGAGTAACTGTATACTCTGGATACGATGCCGTTCCAACTGGAACCACAATGGCCGGCTCAATGAGTCGGCCATTTTTGTATAAGGAGCATGTATATGAGTAACGTTCGCGTTTGTGTAGACGTTGTGGGCGGAGACGAAAAACCGCAGGTCGTCCTTGACGGTATTGAGGCGGCCCTGGCAGCCGATCCCGATATCGAGGTCCTGGCGGCCGGCCCCGCCGAAATCGTCAATCCCTTTGCCGCCTCCCATGCGCGCGTCGAGGCCCTGGAGGCACCTGATGTCATCGCCATGGACGACGATCCCATTCGTGCGGTGATGACCAAGCGCAAGTCTTCGATCGTGCTTTCCTGCCGGGCCATTAAGAAGGGCAACGCAGATGCGTTCTTCTCTGCCGGCTCCACCGGTGCCATGACCGCTGCCGCTACCGCCTATGTGACGCCGTTTAGATATTTGGCCGAAGGCAAGAAGCAGCCGGTGCGTCCGTGCCTGACCAATGCGCTGCCCAACCGCGCCGGCGGCCTTACGGTGCTGTGCGATATGGGCGCCAATCCCGATGTCGAGGTCGACGACATGGTGCGCTTCGCCCAGATGGGTTGCGCTTATGCGCGCGTCGTCCTGGGTATCGAGCATCCCCGTGTGGGCCTGCTTGGTAACGGCACCGAGGACGAGAAGGGCTCCAACTTTACCAAGGCCTGCTTCCCGGCCATGAAGGCCGCCGTTCCCGGCTTTGTTGGCAACTGCGAGGGCACTGACCTGACGTCGGGCAACTTTGACGTCGTCGTTGCCGACGGCATGTCGGGCAACATCGCGCTCAAGGCAACCGAGGGCGCTGCCAAGTTTTTGCTGCAGGAGCTCAAGGGTGTCTTTATGGGCTCGTTTGGCACCAAGATCGCTGCGCTGCTCATGAAAAAGCAGATGCGCGAGCTCAAGGCCAAGCTTTCGGGCGATGCCAAGGGCGGTGCGATTCTGCTTGGCCTGCGTGGCGTGGTCCTGATCGGCCACGGTGCCACCTCGGTCGAGGCCGTCAAAAACGGTACGCTCGCCGCGGCGGAGGCCGTACGCGCCGGGCTTGTCGAGAACGTCGCAAACTCCATGGACGGTATCGTTTTGTAAGAGCGAGTTAGGGCACTGTTATGTGCCTCACGGCCTGCGTCGTGGGGTAGAATCAAAACCGTGTTTGGCGCCGCCCGCGCGGTGCCGATCTTTTGGTATTCGTGCACTATGAGAGGAAGCGCTATGGACCGCTCCGAAATCTTCGACAAGATCGCCGAGGTTGCCGCCGACGTTCTGGGCGTCGATGTTGCCGAAATTAGCGATGAGACCACGTTTGACGATCTCGATGCCAACTCGCTCGAGCGCCTGCAGCTGGTAACGGCCATTGAGGATGAGTTCAACCTCGAGATCGATGACGAGACCCTGCTCTCGCTCAACTCTGTCGCCGACGCCGTCGACGCTATCGAAGCTGCCAAGGAGGCCTAAGTCTTGGCTTTGTCTGAACGACTTACGCGCGCCCAGGAAATCCTGGGCCACGAGTTCAATAACAAGGTGCTGCTGCGCGCGGCGCTCACGCATCCCTCTGCCGTGGAAGGCCAGCCGGTTTCGGCAAGCTACGAGCGCCTGGAGTTTCTGGGCGATTCCATTTTGGGTGCCGTCGTTGCCCGTTCGCTCTTTGAGTCCTATCCCGAGTTTGACGAGGGCAAGCTCACGCGCCTAAAGGTGTCGCTCGTCTCGGGCGCCACGCTGTCCGAGGTGTCCCACGAGTTGGGCATCGATGACATCATCATCTTTGGTGCCTCCGAGACCGGTACCGGCGCGCGCGGCCTGCATTCGGCGCTCGAGAACGTCTACGAGTCGCTCGTGGGCGCGCTGTATCTGGATGCCGGCTGGGATGCCGCTGCGGAGTTCATTCACCGCACGCTCAAGCCGCATTTGGCCTCCGAGCGTGCCGAGCATCCCGCAAACCCCAAGTCGTTTTTGCAGGAGTGCGTGCAGGCCGACGGCCACGAGCCCCCGGCATACAAGCTGGTGGGTTCCGAGGGTCCGGCACATGCGCCTACCTTTACCGCCGTGGTGCTGATCGATGGCATTCGCCAGGGTCGCGGCACCGGTTCCTCCAAGAAGGAAGCCGAGGGGGCCGCCGCGCTCGAGGCACTCGATCGCATGGGTTACACCGCCAACGGCGTGATTCTCAACAAGAAGCACGTGTAAGCGAGGAACCGTGTATCTCAAGTCCCTCACGCTCAAAGGGTTCAAGTCGTTTGCCGACCGCGCCCATATGTCATTTGAGCCGGGCCTGACCGTTATCGTCGGTCCCAACGGCTCGGGAAAATCGAACATCTCCGACTCCATCCTGTGGGTCCTGGGCGAGCAGAGCGCTAAGCAGCTGCGCGGCCAGGCCATGGAGGATGTCATCTTCTCGGGCTCGTCGGCGCGCAAGCCGGTGGGTGTCGCCGAGGTCACGCTGGTGCTCGACAACTCGGACCATATTCTGCCCGTCGACTTTGACGAGGTCGCCATCACCCGTCGCATGTATCGCTCGGGTGAGAGCGAGTACCTCATCAACTCGAGTCCGTGCCGCCTGATGGACATTCAGGACATCCTGCACGATTCGGGACTGGGCAAGGATACGCATTCCATCATCAGCCAGGGCAAGCTCGATGCCATTTTGCAGAGCCGCCCCGAGGAGCGCCGTGCCCTTATCGAGGAGGCCGCCGGCATCTCCAAGCACAAGCGCCGCAAGGAGCGCGCGCTCAAAAAGATCAAGTCGATGGACGAGCACCTGACCCGTGCCCGCGACATCAATAAGGAAATCGCCCGTCAGCTGCGACCGCTGGAACGTCAGGTCGATCGCGCGCGCAAGTACAAAGAGCTGTCCTCGCGCGCGAACGAGCTTACGCAGATGCTGGCCGTCGACGAGCTGCGTTCGCTGCAGTCGCAGTGGAACGATCTGGAGAGCCGCTCCAATGAGGGTGCCGCCGAGCTTGAGCTCGCGCAGTATCGCTTGGGCGAGAAGGAGCGCGAACTCGAGAAGCTCCAGGTCATGCTCGAGGAAAAGGGCCTGTTTGTAGGCGACCTGGGCGAGCAGCGCCGCCATATGCAAGACGTTGTGGGCCGCATTAACTCCGATATGCGCCTGCTCGAGGAAAAGGGCCACAACATGGTGTCGCGCCTGTCCGACATGCGCGGGCAGATCTCGGGCTCCGAGCATCAGCGCCGTCGCGTGGTCGAGGAGCTTGAGGACGCCCGTGCCCAGCTCGAGGAAGTGACCGGTGCGCACATGCAGGCCCAGGAGGATGTTGACGCCGCCGGTCCTGCCGCCGCCGAGCTTCACGAGCGCCGCGTGGCGCTCGACAACCAGATTTCTCAGCTTACGCGCGAGCAGCGCGATGTGCAGCGCGTGGCCGATAATGCTGCGCTCGAACTCGCCAAGGTGAAGGACTCCTTGAGCAACGCCGAGGTCGAGGACAACATGTATGCCTCGCGCCTGGAGCAGATTGATGAACAGCTCGAGGAGGTTACGGCTTCGCTCGAGAGCCGCCGCGACCGTGCTGAGGAGCTTGACGGCGCCCTTGAGGAAGCTCGTCAGGCTCAGATCGATGCGCGTGAGGCCACCGAGGTCGCCCGTGCGGCCCTGAAGGACCTGCGTGCCCGCGAGAGCGAGGCGCGCAATAAGCTGTCCGAGGTGCGCTCGGAGCTTGCCAGCCAAAAGAAGCTCGATGCCCGCATGGCCGACAGCTCGCCGCTCGTGAGCCGTCTGGTGGGCGCGCTGGGCGATGACATAACGGGTCGCCTGGGCGATGTACTCGAGGCCCCGCGCGAGCTTGAGGGCCTGGTTGAGCAACTGCTCGCCGGCGATATCGATGCGCTGCTGTTTGACGATGCGTCCGCGCTGGAGCGCGCCGGCCGTGCCGCCCTGGAGCAGAAGAAGGCCTCGGGCGAGGCACTGCTGGTGGCGCGCGGCGTGAGTGGCTCTGCCGTCGCCGAGGGAGCTGACGGCACTCGTCTGGTCGACCGCCTGTCCGTGCGTGCGGGCTATGGTCCGGTCGTCGAGGCGCTGCTCGGCGGTTATTACGTGGTCGATGACCTTGCTGCCGCGCTAGCGGCTCCGGTCGTTGACGGCGTGACTTATGTGACCCCCGATGGCGCCCGCGTTGCCTGCGGCGGATTGGTGCGCGTGGGCCTCGATGCCGGTGAGGCGTCGGGCGCTCTGGAGCGCAAGCGCCGCATTCGTGAGCTCGAGGGCCTGGAGCCCGATCTTGCTGCTGTGTTTGAGCATGTGTCGGATCAGGTTGTCGAGGCCAATGCTGCCGTCGAGGAGGCGCGTGCCGCCGAGGGCGATGCCGCCGGCGAGATTGCCCGCCTTGAGGGCGAGCGCCGCTCGCTGTTGTCCGAGATCGGCCGTCTGGAGCAGAGTGCCAACAACGCCGAGGTCGAGCGCGTGCGCATCTCCAAGCGCCGCGAGCAGGCTGCCGAGGCCGTGCGTGCCGCGCGTCCGCGTGTGGACGAGCTTACCCGCTCGCGTGATGAGGCCCGAGCTCAGGCGAGTGACCTGGGGCTGCAGATTGCCGAGGCCAATGACGAGCTCGATCGCGTGCGCCGTGACGACTCCGAGGCTGCCGGTAAGCTCGCCGACGCCAAGGTTCGTTTGGCCCAGACGAGCGAGCGTCTGCGTTCGCTGAAGGGCCGTGTGCCCGACCTGGAGCATCGCCTTGAGGGCATCGACCGTCGTATCCGTGGAACGCGCCAGGCCTCGCGCTCGCTCGAGCTGCTGCGCCTGCGCGTCGACCCCATGCATGAGCGCTATTCGGCCCTGCTGGAGCGCGCCTCGGATTGGGCCGCGCGCCTGCGTGACCAGGCCTCACTCGAGGAGGCGGACTCGGCTTCGCTCAAGAAGACCATCGAGGACGCCAAGGCCGAGGTCGCCCGCGCCAAGGAGAGGGTCGATGCCGCCACCGCCACGCAAAACGAGTTCAAGGTCGCGCGTGGCAAGCTCGAGGTGCAGGTGGAAGCCGCCATCAAGGCCATCACCGCCGATGGTACGACGGTGCTCGAAGAAGCGCTCATGCTTCCTGCGCCCACCGACCGCGACGCCGCCGAGCGCGAGCTCAACCAGCTCGTTCGTCAAATCAACAACCTGGGTCCTGTGAACCAGGTCGCCATGGAGGAGTACGAGCAGCTCAAGCGCCGTGCCGATTACATTGAGGAACAGCTTGCCGATCTGGAGAGTGCGCGCAAGGCACTCACCAAGATCACCGTGGCCATCGACCGCAAGATGCGCAAGGCGTTCCTGGTAACCTTTGAGAAGGTCGATGCGAACTTCCGCGAGATCTTCGCCATGCTCTTCCCGGGTGGTCAGGCGCATCTGGAGATGACCGACCCCGAGCACCCGGCCGAGACGGGCATCGAGGTCGTGGCCCAGCCGCGCGGCAAGCGCATCACCAAGATGATGCTCATGTCGGGTGGCGAGAAGAGCCTGACGGCGCTCGCCCTGCTCTTTGCCGTGTACCGCACGCGCACGGTGCCGTTCTATGTGCTAGACGAGGTCGAGGCGGCGCTCGACGACGCCAACCTATCCAAGCTCATCGGCGCCCTCGATGTCCTGCGTTCCGATACGCAGCTCTTGGTCATTTCGCATCAGCGCCGTACTATGGAGGACGCTGACGTTCTCTACGGCGTCTCGATGCAAGCCGACGGCGTCAGTCGCGTCGTCTCGCAAAAACTCGATCGCGAAACCGGAAAGGTCGTGAATGCATAATGGGATTCTTTGACGCTCTCTCGCGCGGACTTGAGCGCAGCCGCGAGGCCCTCAACGAGGTCTTCTACTTTGGCGGCGAGGTCGACGAGGATTTTTGGGAGGACCTTGAGGACACCCTTGTCATGGGTGACATGGGTGCCGAGGTCGCCATTCAGGTCTCCGATGACCTGCGCGATGCCGCGGCCAAGAAGAACCTCAAGACCGCCCCGCAGCTCCGCCGCGCCCTGGCTGAGCAGCTCGAGGGCCACTTTGTGCCCGTCGAGCGCGATCCGTTCTCCGATACGCCGAGCTGCGTGCTGTTCGTCGGCATCAACGGCGCCGGCAAGACCACCACGGTCGGCAAGATCGCGAGTGCCATGTCCGCCCGCGGCAAGAACGTCGTGATCGGTTCGGCCGATACCTTCCGTGCCGCCGCTATCGAGCAGCTCGATGTGTGGGGTCAGCGCGCCGGTGTACCGGTCATCAAGCGTGACCGCGGCTCCGATCCGGCGAGCGTGTGCTATGACGTGCTCGACGAAGCCGATAAGCGCGGCAGTGACCTGGTGCTCATCGATACCGCCGGCCGTCTGCACACGAGCCCCGAGCTCATGCGCGAGCTTGCCAAGGTGGTCAACGTGACCCGTAAGCGTGCCGCCAATATGGCCGCCGGCCCCATGCCGGTCTCGGTCGTGCTCGTGATCGATGCCGCCACCGGCCAGAACGGCCTGAACCAGGCACTCGAGTTTAACGAGGCGCTGGGCCTGGACGGTATTATCATGACTAAGCTCGACGGCACGGCAAAGGGCGGTATCGCCATGGCCGTGGCCGAGAAGCTCAAGCTCCCTATCCTGCGCATCGGCGTGGGTGAGCAGGTCGATGACCTGCAGGAGTTTAACGCCAAAGATTTCTGCCGCGCCCTGGTGGGCGAGTCCAACTAAGGAGTAGCTAGTGTTTGATTCCCTGAGCGATCGCCTCAACGACACATTTGACCGCCTGCGCGGCAAGGGTAAGCTGACCGAGGCCGATATCACCTCGGCTATGCGCGACATCCGCATGGCGCTGCTCGAGGCCGACGTCAACTTTAAGGTCGTCAAGGAGTTTGTAGCCAAGACCAAGGAGCGCTGCATGACCGCCGAGGTCATGGAGTCGCTCTCGCCGGCGCAAAACGTCGTCAAGATCGTGCTCGATGAGCTCACCGAGATGCTCGGCTCCACCGAGAGCAAGCTCGTCTTTAGCAACCGTATCCCCAACGTCATCATGCTCGTGGGCCTGCAGGGCTCCGGTAAGACCACGGCGGCTGTAAAGCTCGCCTACCTGCTCAAGAAGCAGGGCCGCTCGCCGCTGCTCGCCGCGTGCGACGTCTACCGTCCCGCCGCCGCCGACCAGCTGGCGACGCTCGGCGGCGAGATCGGCGTGCCGGTCTTCCGCGGCGATGTCGCGCACCCGGTCGACATTGCCAAGGGCGCCATCCAGGAGGCCGTCGACCACCTGCGCGACGTGGTCATCGTCGATACCGCCGGTCGCCTGCAGATCGATGAGCAGATGATGCAGGAGGCCGTCGATATCAAGAAGGCCGTCAAGCCCGACCAGGTGCTGATGGTCGTCGACGCCATGACCGGCCAGGACATCGTCAACGTCGTTTCGACCTTTGCGGAGCGCACCGACTTTGACGGCGTGATCATCTCCAAGCTCGATGGTGACGCCCGTGGCGGTGGCGCGCTTTCGGTGCGTCAGGTGACCGGCAAGCCCATCAAGTTCGTGAGCATGGGCGAGAAGCCCGATTCGCTGGAGCCGTTCTATCCCGACCGCATGGCCAAGCGCATTCTGGGCATGGGCGACGTCGTCGGCATTATCGAGAAGGCCCAGGAGGCGGCCGATGCAGAGCAGCTCGAGGCTGCCGAGCGTATGCTGCGTGAGGGCTTTACCATGAACGACATGCTCGATCAGATGAAGGCCGTCAAGAAGATGGGCGGCATGAAGGGCATCCTGGGTATGCTCCCCGGCGGCCAGCGCGCGCTTAACCAGATGGGCGGCAACCTGGACGAGGGCATCTTCGATAAGAACGAGGCCATCATCATGTCGATGACCAAGGAGGAGCGCCTGCGTCCCTCCATCATCAACGGCCAGCGCCGTGCTCGCATTGCCAAGGGAGCCGGCGTGACCCCCACCGAGGTCAACAGCCTTATGAAGCAGTGGGGCGAGATGAACAAGATGATGGGCCGCATGCGCACGATGGCCAATCAGGCGCAGGCCGGCGGCAAAAAGGGCAAGAAGGGTAAGAAGGGCAAGAAAATGCGCATGCCCAATATCCCCGGTCTGGACGCCATGGGTCTGGGCGGTATGGGTGGCCTGGGTACGGGCGGCCCCAAGTCCGATATGGATTTGCTGCGGCAGATGGAAGCGCAGATGCGCAATAAGAGGTAACGACTTGGATTGAGTCGTGTATGACAGAGGCCGCGCGGAGTTTGTTCCGCGCGGCCTTTGTTGTTGTGCCGTGTTGAGTTTGTCTGACTGGACGAGCGTCGAGTCGTTGCTTGCCGTTAGTGGCAGCCGCAGCCCTCGTGGCCCTCGTGCTCGAGGTTACCGTGGCAGCCGCAGGACTCGCCATGCTCGTGGGCGTGGTCGTGGCCATGGCAACCGCACGTGGCCTCGCCGTTCTGTACGAGCGTTCCGGCGATGAGCGCCTCGACGCATGCGTCGCAGCTGCCCTGGGCGCCGGCATAGACGGTGATGCCAGCCTGGGCGAGCGCGTTGATGGCGCCGCCGCCGATGCCGCCACAGATGAGCGTGTCCACGCCGCCGTTGGCAAGCAGGCCCGCAAGGGCGCCGTGGCCGGTGCCGCCGGTGCCCACGACCTGCTCGTTGAGCACTTTGCCGTCCTGGATGTCGTAGATCTTGAACTGCTCGCTGCGCCCAAAGTGCATAAAGATGTTGCCGTTGTCATACGTGGTTGCCACCCTCATGGTGCCGACCTCCTTAGCTGGCCACGCGGCCGTCGTTATGGTGATGGGGGAGTATGCGATATTGCCGCCCTCGATGACGAGCGCTCGTCCGTTGACCAGCGCATTGGCCACCTTGCGATGCGCGCGGCTGCAAATTGCCGCCACCGTGGCGCGGGCGATGCCCATCTGCTGAGCGACCGCCTCTTGGTTGAGGTCTTCCAGGTCGCACAGGCGCAGCACCTCGAGCTCGTCGACGGTCATGTCGATGGCATCACCGCTGGCCAGGCCATCGGGGGTAAAGCCGCGGTATTCGGGGATGATCCCGACGCGGCGCAGTTTCTCGCGTCTTCCTGCCATGCACACTCCTTATCTGACATATGTCAACAATAGAATAGCGCGTTAGTCTTAGGGCGCAAGGTATTTCTGGCATATGTCAGAAAATGGCAGCTTATGTTTGGGCTGTGGGGTCGAGTACGCCTGGGCTACAATAAATCTCGCTTATAGGCGACTGACAGGAGGGTCAATGAGCAAAGCTGATCAACAGTTTGTAACCATGTGCCGCGATATCTTGGACCATGGAACCACTACCGAGGGCCAAAAGGTCCGTCCGGTGTGGGAGGACGGCACCCCTGCCTATACCATTAAAAACTTCGGCGTCACGGCGCGCTATGACCTGCACGAGGAGTTCCCCGCGCTCACCCTGCGTCGCACGGCGCTTAAGTCTGCCATGGACGAGATTCTGTGGATCTATCAAAAGAAGTCCAATAACGTGCATGACCTCAACAGCCATATCTGGGATGAGTGGGCCGACGAGACCGGTTCGATCGGCAAGGCTTACGGCTATCAGATTGGCCAGAAGAGCCATTATGCCGAGGGCGACTTCGATCAGATGGACCGCGTGCTGTACGACCTCAAGCACACGCCGTACAGCCGTCGTATTATGACGAACACCTACGTGTTCAGCGACCTGTCTGAGATGCATCTGTATCCGTGCGCTTACAGCGTGACCTACAACGTCACGCAGCGTCCGCAGGACGACAAGCCGACGCTCAATATGATCCTCAACCAGCGCAGCCAGGACATTTTGGCCGCGAACAACTGGAATGTGTGCCAGTACGCCATTTTGCTCATGATGGTGGCGCAGTCGGTCGATATGATTCCCGGCGAGCTGCTGCACGTGATCGCCGACGCCCATATTTACGACCGTCATGTCGATATCGTCCGCGAGCTTATCGAGCGTCCGCAGTTTGCGGCGCCCAAGGTAACGCTCAACCCCGACGTGCATGACTTCTATGCGTTTACGACCGATGATCTGATCGTCGAGGGCTACGAGCACGGCCCGCAGGTCAAGAACATCCCTATCGCGGTGTAGGTGATTTGGTTGGCTTGTAAGCTTTCCGCCATCGTCGCCGTGTGTGATGACTGGGGCATTGGCTGCGAAGGTGACATGGTGGTGTCCAACCGCGCCGATATGCGCCATTTTGTGGCATGCACCAAGGGTTGCCCGGTCATTATGGGACGCAAGACGCTGTTGAGTTTTCCCGGCGGGCGCCCGCTTAAGAATCGTCGCAACATTGTGCTTACGCGCGACGGGGGCTTTGCGCTCGAGGGCGTCGACGTGGTGCACAGCGTTGAGGAGGCGCTTGCCGCGGTTTCCGATGAGCCGGTCGCATGGGTGATCGGTGGCGGCGAGGTGTATCGGCAGTTTATGCCGTATTGCGTCGAGGCCGAGGTCACGCACAATCACTGCGTGCATGCGGTGGACACGTATTTCCCCGACCTGGATGCCGATCCTGCGTGGGAGATTGCGCAGTGTGGCGGGGTTGCGACGATTGCCGCCGGCGAGGGCGACGAGGGCGTCAATTATGAGTTCGTGACGTATCGTCGCGTCGAGGCGTAAATCGCCTGGCGTGAACGGTATCATCAATTTTATTGAATGCATGGGGCGGCGCTTGGCGTCGCCTCATTTGATATAGATGCTGCTATAAGAAGGGTATGGGCGGGCTGCTATGACTGATGCCGTTGAGGTGCTGCGAATCGATTCGCTCGAGGATGACCGGCTCGATGCCTACGTGCGACTGACCGAGCGCGAGCTACGCTGCGTGCTGGAGCCGCAGAAGGGCATCTTTATCGCCGAGAGCGCCAAGGTCATCGAGCGCGCGGTGCGCGCCGGATACGAGCCGGTGAGCTTTCTTTTGGGCGAGCGCTGGCTCGATCAGATGATGCCGCTGTTTGAGCGTCTGACGGTTCGCGAGGGCGCTGGCCCCGTTCCGGTGTTCGTGGCGTCCATGGAGCTCATGGAGCAGCTGACGGGCTTTAACGTGACGCGCGGTGCGCTTGCGGCGTTCCGTCGCCCGCGTCAGATTTCGGTCGATGAGTTCTTGGGCGGCGTCGTCGAGGCGGCTGGGGAGCGCCCGGTACGCGTCTGCGTGCTCGAGGGCATTGTCGACCACACCAATGTCGGCGCGATTTTCCGCTCGGCAGCGGCGTTGAACGTCGATGGCATTTTGGTCAGCCCTACCTGCTGCGATCCGCTGTACCGTCGCTCGGCCCGCGTGAGTATGGGTACGGTGTTCCAGGTGCCCTGGACGCGCATTGGCAGCGAGGCGCGCGTGTGGCCGCATGATGGCTTAGCGGCGCTGCATGATGCCGGCTTTTCGTGTGCCGCCATGGCGCTGACAGACGATTCAGTGTCGTTGGATGATCCCGCGCTGCAGGAGATTGACCGCCTGGCGATCTTTATGGGTACCGAGGGCGCTGGCCTGGGCGCCAAGACCATTGCCGGCTGCGACCGCGCCGTGCGTATTCCGATGGCGCATGGGGTCGATTCGCTCAACGTTGCCGCGGCGAGCGCTGTCGCCTTTTGGCAGCTATGCCCGCATGTGAGCAACGAGTACCACTACCAGCCGGGTTTGTATCACTAGGTAGATATTCCGCGCCGGGCCCTGATTCGGGGTGTTTCGGTCGACGCCGGTCGGTGCTAAGCTGGTATTGGCTTTGGTTTTAAATTGCTGTTTTGTTGTTTGACGTTCGCTGGCGGGGAGGGCGTGTGGCTAAGAAATCTACGGCTATCGATGTTACGCAGGGTGTCATTTGGCAGCAGCTGCTTTCGCTGTGCGTTCCTATCTTCTTTAGTTCGTTTTTTCAGCAGGCATACACGCTTATCGGCACCTATATCGTCGGTCAGTTTGGCGGCAAGCTCGCGTTGGGTGGCATTCAGGCCACGATGGTGCTCACGGAGCTCTGCATTGGCTTTTGCGTCGGCGTCGGTGCCGGCTGCGCCGTTATTACGGGTCAGTTTTTTGGTCAGCACGATGATGAGCGCCTGAGTCGTTCGGTCCATACGGCCATGACGCTTGCGTTGGTGGGCGGCATCGTCGTTTCCGTTCTTGGCATGGTGTTCGTCGAGCCCATGCTGGTGTTGATGAATACGCCGCATGAGCTGCTGGCAGAGGGCGTGGCCTATGCCCGTTGCTATTTTGCTGCGATGGTCGCGGCGCTGCTGCTCAACATGGGAACGGCGCTGCTGCGCGCCGTGGGGGACACACGCGGTCCTGCGATGATTATCGCTTCTGGGTGCTTCGTCAATGTCGTGCTCGATATCATCTTTGTTGCCGTGCTGCATATGGAAGCGCTGGGTTGCGGTATCGCGGTGGCGCTGACCATCTGCTCCAACGCCACGATGATTGTGATTCGCATGATGCGCGCGCCGGGTGCATGGCGCCTTTCGCTATCTAAGCTCGGTATCGATCGTGGTATTTGCAAGAGCATGATCTCGTGCGGCCTGCCGCTGGGATTTCAATCGGCTGCCTATTCGATCTCGAACGTGCTGATCCAGGTGTCGGTGAATTCGTTTGGAGCCGACGTCACGACTGCTTGGGGTCTTTCCGGCCGCTTGGATGGCATCATCTGGATGGTGACCGAGGCGCTCGGTGTGTCGATCACCACCTTCTCGGCGCAGAACTTTGGCGCGCGCAATTACCAGCGCATGCGCAAGGGCTACCACACTTCACTTATGCTTTCGTTTGTGCTGATCGGTGGCCTCTCCGCGGTGCTGATGGTGTTCTCGGGGCCGCTGTCCCGCCTGTTTATCGATGATGCCGCGATTTCGGGTTACACCACGACGATCATTCATTTCATCGCGCCGTTCTACGCGATTTTCTCGATTATCGAGAACGCGTCGGGCTCCATCCGCGGTGCCGGCGTGAGCTTGCAGCCCATGATGCTTACCATCTTTGGCACGGTTGTACTCAGGGTGATCTGGGTGTTTGCGATTATGCCCTTCGATCCGTCGCTCGAGCATCTACTGCTGGTCTATCCCGTAACCTGGCTCATCACCGCCACGATGTTCACCATCTACCACCACAGCGGCAACTGGCTAGGCCGCGCCACCGCCTAGCCCGCTCGTCGCGATGCCCCCAATAAGTTGCGGTGAAATAGTTCCTGATTGGTGCCTAGAGGGGCCATGCAGGAACTATTCCACCGCAACTTTTTTGTTTGATCCGTAAGGGACGGAGGAAAACGGATCATCTAGTATTCGATGCCTTGGCGGGCTAGGAGGCCTTCGTCGAAGTAGTGTTTGACGGGGCGCATTTCGGTTACCAGGTCGGCGAGGTCGGCGAGAGGCAGCAGGCCGCGACCGGTGAGCACGAGCTCCGTGGTGGCGGGCTTCAGCGCAATCAGTCCTTCGACATCCTCGCGCGTCACAAAGCCGCGGCGCATTGCCTCGCCGAGTTCGTCCAAGATCAGCACATTGACCTGGCCAATCTGCTCGCGTGCCAGCTCCATAATCTGCGCGGCGCAAGCCTCGGGCGTGTCGCGATCGGCCTGCACAATACGCAGTCCCAGGCGCGGTGCGGCATCGTGTTCGGCGCAGTGCAGCTTCTTGGCAAACTGCAGCATGAGCACGTTGAGTCCATAGCCCGTGGCGCGCAGCGCGAGCCCCAGTGCGGCTGTGGTCTTCCCCTTGCCGTCGCCCGTGTAGATCTGAACCTTGCCGACTTCCAGTGATGCCATCTCTGTCCTTTCGTGCTCGGCGTCGGTTTATCGCCGCCCGGGTTGGGTATTCTAGAAATCATTATCAACCCCAGTAGATGGAGTTCAAGCAGATGGAGATGGATGACAACAAACGTAGACGGAATATGATCCTCTACGTGCTCATCGCCTTCGTCGTCTACCTCGTGCTCTCGACCGTTCTGTTCCCCAACATCGGTCACACGCAGCAGATTACGAAGACCGACTACTCGACGTTTGTCAAAGCGCTCGATAAGAAGAGCGTCGACAAGGTCGAGTACAACACGGACGATTACACGATTTATTACACCAAGAAGGGCGAGGACGAGAACATCGCCTACAAGACGACCGGTGTGCCGAATGATGCGGGCTTTACCGATCGCGTGCTTGAGTCCGGTGCTTCGCTGGAGTCGGTCGTTCCCGATAAAAACTCGGGTTTGATGACCTACTACCTGCTTACGCTTATCCTTCCCATGGCGATCTTCTTCCTGATTGGCTGGTGGCTCAACCGCCGCATGAAGAAGGCTATGGGTGATGACGGCCCGTCGATGAACTTTGGCGGCGGCGGTTTTGGCGGCGGCGGGCTGGGCAAGTCCGGCGCGCGCGTGATCGCCTCCAAGGATGTGGGCGTGACCTTTAAGGACGTCGCCGGTCAGGAAGAGGCCAAGGAGTCCCTCAAGGAGGTCGTCGATTTCCTGGAGAAGCCTCAGCGCTATGAGGAGATCGGCGCCAAGCTGCCGCGCGGTGCTCTCCTTGTTGGCCCTCCGGGTACCGGTAAGACCCTGCTTGCCAAGGCTGTTGCCGGCGAGGCAGGCGTGCCGTTCTTTAGTATTTCTGGCTCTGAGTTCGTTGAGATGTTCGTCGGCCGCGGCGCCGCCAAGGTGCGCGACCTGTTTAAGCAGGCCAAGGAAAAGGCCCCGTGCATTGTCTTCATCGACGAGATCGATACCATCGGTAAGAAGCGCGATGGCGGCGGCTTTAGCGGCAACGACGAGCGCGAGCAGACACTCAACCAGCTGCTGACCGAGATGGATGGCTTCGATAACCATAAGGGCATCGTCGTCCTCGCTGCCACCAACCGTCCCGACAGCCTTGATCCCGCCCTGCTGCGCCCCGGTCGTTTTGACCGTCGCATCCCCGTCGAGCTGCCCGACCTGACCGGCCGTAAGAACATTCTTGAGCTGCACGCCAAGAGCGTGAAGACGCAGCCGCCGATCGACCTGACCGCGATTGCCCGCGCTACACCCGGTGCCTCGGGTGCCGACCTGGCCAACATCATCAACGAGGGCGCCCTGCGTGCCGTCCGCGAGGGCCGCAAGCGCGCGACGCAGGACGACTTTGAGGAGTCGGTGGAGGTCGTCATTGCCGGCCAGCAGCGTAAGTCCACGGTGCTTTCCGACCACGAGAAGCAGGTCGTTTCCTATCACGAGATCGGCCATGCGATCGTTGCCGCCCGCCAGAAGGGCTCCGCACCGGTCACGAAGATCACCATCGTGCCGCGCACAAGCGGTGCTCTGGGCTACACTATGCAGGTCGAGGAGGACGAGCGCTTCCTGACCACGCGCCAGGAGGTCCTGGACAAGCTCGCGGTCTACTGCGGTGGCCGCGCGGCCGAGGAGCTCATCTTTGGCGAGATGACGACCGGTGCCGCCAACGACATCGAACAGGCAACCAAGCTCGCCCGCAACATGGTGACGCGCTTTGGCATGTCCGATGAGTTTGGCATGATGGCGCTCGGTACCGTTCAAAACGCGTACCTCAACCAGGACACGTCGCTTACCTGCGCCCCCGGTACGGCCGAGCGCGTGGACGCGATTGTCGCCAAGCTGATCGAGGACGCGCACGATCGCGCCCTGCAGATCCTGAAGGAGAACAAGTTCAAGCTCCATGAGCTGGCTCGTTATCTGTACAAGAAGGAGACCATCACGGGCGAGGAGTTCATGAACCTCCTTACGCGTGAGAACCCACTAATGCCGAAGCAGCAGTAAGACTGGTCGTATAGCGTCGAACGCCCCATTTGAGTGACGATCTCAAATGGGGCGTTTTGCTGGGAAAGGATGGAAATGAAGATCGTGGTGAGCGCTTGCTTGATGGGCGAGAGCTGCAAGTACAACGGGCTCGACAACTATCATCGCGAGCTGGTCGAGGCTTGCGAACGAACCGGGACCGAGTTGCTCCTCGTGTGCCCCGAGGTTTTTGGAGGTCTGCCCACGCCGCGCGATCCGTCCGAGATCGTGGATGGTGAGGTTCGCACCCGTGAGGGCGTGTCGGTCGACCGCGAGTTTCGCTTGGGCGCCCAGCGCGCGCTCGATATGTGCGAACAGGCGGGTGGCCCGGATGAGATCGTCGCTTGCATCATGCAGGACCGCAGTCCCTCGTGCGGCGTCGGCCGTATCTACGACGGAACCTTCAGCGGTACGCTCACACCGGGCAACGGCGTCTTCGTCGAACTGCTCCTGCGCCACGGCTACCGCGTGATCCCCGCAAGCGAATTCGATCCGAGCATGCTCGAGCAATAAAAAACCACCACAAAGGTGCTTGTCCCCTTTGCGGTGGTTTTGGGTTTGGGCTAGAGAGTGTGTCCGTAGGCGTCGGCGGCCTTGATGGCGGCGGCGAACTTTTCGTCGGTGAAGGGCTCCGGGTTGCCCTGCTTCCACTCATTGGTGGCGTGCGCGTACTCGCACAGGGCCGGGATGTCGGCTTCCGTAAGCCCGACCTGCTCAAGCGTCACGGGTAGGCCCATCTGCTTGTTAAAGGCGGCGTAGCGCTCAAGGTTCTCGGTGTCGCCCGTATAGGCAAACAGCACGAGCACACCCAGGCTTACGACCTCGCCGTGCAGATAGGTACCCTCGCGCGGAATGCTGCACGTCGCATTGTAGAAGGCGTGCGCCACGCTCGAGTTGTAGTAGTAATCGTTTTGGTTGGTCAGGTTCGAGACATAGCCCGTGTTGACCACGATATCGAGCGCAATCTGCTTGACGGCCTCGCTCGACAGGTCCTGGCGCACGTCCTCAAGACCCTGGACGCCATAGGTGAACAGCGGCTCGGAGCAGGTGTGGGCGAGCGCGAGGCCAAGACCGGCGGTGTGCTCCAAATTACCGGCGCTCGTGGCGTACTCGACCTCGGGCTGCTTGGACAGGGCATCGCCCACGCCAGCCCAGAAGTACTCCGCCGGTGCCTCGGCGATGATCTTGGGGTTGATGAAGATGTGCGCGGGGCGGTTGGGATACGAATAGCCCTCGAGCGAGCCATCGTCGTTGTACACGACGGCAATGGCGGTTGCGGCGGAGCAGTTGGAGCAGATCGTCGGCACAGTAAAGACGATTTTCTTGAGCTCGATAGCAGCCGTCTTGACGGTGTCGAGCGCCTTGCCGCCGCCGCAGGCGATGAGCACGTCGGCCTCCTGGCAGGCAGGGGAGTTCACGACCTTGGCGATGTTGGCGCGCGTGCTGTTGGTGCCGTAGACGCGCGTCTCCAGAACCTCGACATCGGTGCCCTCAAGCGCCGCCTCGATGCCCGGCAGTGCCGCGGCCAGCGCGCGCTTGCCGCCAATGATGGCGACCTTGGTCGCTCCGTACTCGGCCAGTGCGGCGGGCAGCTCGGTAAAACAATCCTCGCCGACGGTGTAGTCGCTCATTCCAATCGTGCGCATAGCAACCTTCTTTCGTTCGATAAAGTGCTTTCAGGTATTTTGCTCCAATGTTGCTGAATCAATCGCGAGAATTTCAAACCAAAATTTCCAACGTATAAAACCAGTGTTGAGGGTTTTTCGCCGGCGCGGAACGTGCTAGCATACTCCGCATAAGCGTTGATGGGGACGAGTAATCGGCCATCCGCATGCCACAGAGAGCGGGGAGCGCTGAGAACCCGTGCATGCGACCGATGAAAATCACCCCGGAGCTGCGGTCCCAACGGACGTGCTGACAAGCTCGTCTTAGTAGACATCGCCGGGATGGTCGTCGATACAGGCCAGCCGAGTAACGGATGCGAGCGCGCGGCGACGCGGGCGAGGGCATCTAAGCTGGGTGGTTAAGCGAAGAGCTTTGTGCGGGCATATTGCCTGCTTTGTGGCGCTTCGTCCCAGCTTGCAGGGACGGGCGCTTTTTTGGTGCCCAACGGGCGTGCGCGCCCACGACATGAAAGGGGTACCGTGGCAAACGAGTACAAGCAGACGATGAATCTGCCCAAAACCGGATTTCCCATGCGTGCCGGTCTTTCCAAGTCCGAGCCCAAGCGACTCAAGGACTGGCAGGACAACAAGGTCTACGAGCAGGTTCTGAAGAAGAACGAGGGTCATAAGAAGTTCGTGCTGCACGACGGCCCCCCGTACGCCAACGGCCCGATCCACATCGGCCACGCCATGAACAAGATCTCCAAGGACATGATCAACCGTTACTGGATGATGCAGGGCTGCGAGGTCCCCTATGTCCCCGGTTGGGACTGCCACGGTCAGCCGATCGAGCACAAGGTCGAAGAGAAGCTCGGCACCGAGAAGTTCAACCAGACTTCCACCGCCAAGATCCGCGAGCTGTGCAACAAGTTTGCTGTCGAGAACATCGAGCTGCAGAAGGCCGGCTTCCGTCGTCTGGGCGTGCTCGGCGATTGGGACAACCCCTATCTGACGCTCTATCACCAGCATGACGCCGCCGACATCGAGGTCTTCAAGGCCATGTTCGATAAGGGCATGATCTACCGCGGCCACAAGCCCGTCCACTGGTGCAAGCACTGCCACACCGCTCTTGCCGAGGCCGAGATCGAGTACTCCGACGAGACGAGCCCCTCCATCTTCGTGCGCTTCGAGATGACCTCCAAGCCCGCCGGCCTCGAGAACTTCGACGGCCCGGTCGACTTCATCATCTGGACGACCACGCCGTGGACCATCCCCTCCGACCAGGCAGTTTCCCTCAAGCCCGGCGCCGCTTACGTCGCCGTTGAGCACGAGGGTCGTGCCGAGGTCATGCTCGAGGACCTGGCCCCCAAGTGCTGCGAGGAGTTTGGTTGGGAGTACACCCCGGTCATGGTCGACGGCAAGCCCTATGTGGTTCCCGCCGAGACCTTCCACCACATCCACTATAAGCAGCCGATCTTCGACGGCGTTGAGGGCGTGGCGCTGCTGGCCGATTACGTCGGTGTCGATGACGGTACCGGTATTGTCCACAACTCGCCCGGCCACGGCGTCGACGACTACTTCGCCTGCCTCAAGGAGGGCATCACCGACATCTGCATGCCGGTCGATGACGACGGCAAGTTCTACACCGGCGAGGAGTTTGGCACCGGCGGCCCCTTCAGTGGTATGGATACCGACGAGGCCAACCCGCATATCATCGAGTTCCTGCGCGAGCGCGGCACCCTGGTCCTCGAGAAGAAGATCACGCACAGCTATCCGCACTGCTGGCGCTGCAAGCACCCGGTGCTCTTCCGCGCCACCGACCAGTGGTTCGTCTCGATGGACAAGACCGGTCTGCGTGAGCAGGCTGGCAAGGAGGTCCGCGAGAACGTCAAGTGGTATCCGGCCCACGCCGCCAACCGCATTGGCGCCATGGTCGAGCAGCGTCCCGACTGGTGCATCAGCCGTCAGCGCAACTGGGGCGTGCCGATCCCCAGCTACACCTGCGCCGACTGCGGCGAGAAGGTCATGAACGACGCCACGCTCGACGCCGTCATCAAGCTCTTCCACGAGAAGGGCTCCGACGCTTGGTTCACCGACGCTCCCGAGAGCTACCTGGGCGAGGCCTGCGTCTGCCCCAAGTGCGGCGGTCATCACCTCAAGGCCGATAAGGACATCCTTGACGTGTGGTGGGATTCCGGCGTCTCCTGGAAGGCCGTCTGCGAGTACCGTCCCGAGCTCGAGTATCCGGCGGATGTGTACCTCGAGGGCTCCGACCAGCATCGCGGTTGGTTCCAGAGCTCGCTGCTCACCTCGGTGGGCGCCAACGGCCACGCTCCGTACAAGGCGGTCGTCTCGCAGGGCTTTACCCTCGACGGCCAGGGCCGCAAGATGTCCAAGTCGCTCGGCAACGTCATCGACCCCAACAAGGTCTGCGACGAGATGGGCGCCGACATCATCCGCCTGTGGGTTGCCTCCGTCGACACCAGCTCCGACGTCTCCATCGACCACGAGATCCTTGCCCGTACGTCCGATGCCTACCGTCGTTTCCGCAACACGCTGCGCTTCCTGCTCTCCGAGCTCGAGGGCCAGTTTGAGCCCGAGGCCGACGGCGTTGCCTTTGCCGACCTGCTGCCGCTCGACAAGCTCATGGTTGCCCGCCTGACCCAGGTTCAGGCCGAGGTCGACGACGCCTACGCCAGCTACGAGTTCCCGCGCGCCTACCGTGCGCTCTACGACTTCGTGGTCACCGAGCTTTCCAACGTGTACCTCGATGCCCTGAAGGACCGCCTGTACTGCGACAAGCCCGGCTCGCTCGAGCGCCGCAGCGCCCAGACCGTGCTGGCCGAGCTCTTCTCGATGCTCATGCGTGACCTGCAGCCGATCCTGTCCTACACGGTCGACGAGGCCATGGCCTACGCGCCCGCCGGCTGCGTCGATCACCAGAAGTACGCCGCGCTGCTCGATTGGTATAAGTCGCCCATCACGGTCGACGAGGCCAATGAGTTTGAGGGCGTGCTCGAGGCTTCGCTCGAGCTCCGTAGCGCTGTGACCAAGGCCCTTGAGGATGCCCGCTCCGCCGGCACCTTCACCAAGAGCCAGCAGGTCCGCGTTAAGGCGGTCGTTCCCGCCGAGATGTATGCGCTGCTGACCGGCGACAAGGCCGTCGACCTGGCCGAGTTCTACATCGTCTCCGCTGTTGAGCTGACCCAGGGCGAGGAGCTCTCCGTTGCTATCGAGGCTGCCGAGGGCGAGTGCTGCGACCGTTGCTGGAACTACCGCACCACCGTCGGCGAGTACAACGGTCATGCGCATATCTGTAAACGCTGCGCCGAGGCGCTGTAGGTTTCGGCGTTCGTAGAACGCCGAAACCTACCGACGCTGCAAACGCCCCTAAGCGGCAATCTGACGTTCAATCGTCGGTCGCGTACCAAAGTACGCTTCCCTCCTCTTTCACGTCACCTTGCTCGCTTAGGGGCGTTTTCGCTGTTGTGGCCAAATGAGCGGCGTTTCCTTAGTTGGTGCGAAGAGTTGTTATTTCTGGCGGGTTTTCGTTGTTGACCGATGACATCGGATTCATTTCTATCGTTTGCACGGTAGGATAATGTGTTGCATTAAACGTAATTCAAGTTCTTGAGGGTAGGGGATTTCTTTGGGTCGTACTGCGGATATGACGCCGCCTTTGCGTTGGCGGTTGGGTGTTGCCGGTGGCGTGGCGCTGGCCGTGCTGCTTGTTGACCAGCTGGCCAAGCTTGCGGTTCGTGCCGTGGGCGACGCTCTGCATGTGACTGTTATTCCCGGTGTGATCGACTTCCTTTTCGTGCGTAACATCGGCGCCGCCTTTAGCATGGGCGAGGGGCATGGCATCGCGTTTGCCGTGCTGGCGCTGGCGGTCATTATCGCCATCGTCGTGTACCTCGTTCGCGCGCCCCAGCTCGCCCACCTTGAGGTTGTGGGCATGGCGATGGTTGCGGGCGGTGCCATCGGCAACGCTATTGACCGTTTGGCTTTTGGCTTTGTGACCGATTTCATTGCCACCACCTTTATCGACTTCCCTGTCTTTAACGTCGCCGATATCGGCATTACCGTGGGCGTCGTGCTCGCCCTCTTCGGCTACATGTTCTTGAGCCCCGCGGCCCGTGAGGTCGATGCGACCGCCGAGCTCAACGCCCGTGACGAGGCCCGCGCCAAGCGCAAGGCTAAACAACGTGGGGAGCGTGCCCGCAAGATTCGCGAAAGGAACGAGCGCTAATGGCCGACATCCATATCCTTGTTGCCGACGAAGCCGCTGGTCAGCGTCTTGATGCCTATCTGGGCGCCAATGACGGCTGCCCTACGCGCTCTGCCTGCGCGCATCTGATTGAGGGCGGTGCCGTATGTGTCAATGGCGAGACCTGCCTGTCCAAAAAGTACGCCGTGCGAGTCGGCGACCGTATTTCGGTCGATCTGCCCGAGCCGCACGATCCCACCGATGTGATTCCCGAGGCCATTCCGCTCGACATTCGCTATGAGGACGACTATCTCATCGTGCTCTCCAAACAGCGCGGTCTGGTGTGCCATCCCGCTCACGGTCACGAGAGCGGTACGCTAGCGAACGCCCTGGTTTACCACTGCGGCATCGACCATCTTGGTACCGTGCAGGGCGAGGACCGTCCCGGTATCGTGCATCGCCTGGATCGCGATACCTCGGGCCTCATGCTTGCGGCCAAGGACGACGATACCCAGCGCGCGCTCCAGAATCTCATCCGTACGCGTACGCTCGACCGTCGCTATATCACGCTTGTTCACGGACACATTGCCATGGACGAGGGAACCATTAACACCGGTATCGCCCGATCCACGCGTGACCGCGTTAAGATGGCGGTCTCCGATGATCCCTTCGCGCGTCAGGCTATTACGACCTTTAAGGTCCTTGAGCGCTTTGATTCCTCGCGCTTCGACGACGGCTATACGCTCGTGGAATGCCACCTGTTTACCGGTCGTACGCATCAGATTCGCGTGCACATGCGCCATATTAACCACGCTTGCGTGGGCGATCCGCTCTATGGCAAGTGCGATGTGCGCGCCGATCAAGGCCTGACCAGACAATTCCTTCATTCTTGGCGCGTGGCGTTCGACCATCCCGTGACGGGGGAGCGTATCGAGTGCCGCGATGAGTTGCCGTGGGATCTTGCAGCCGTCCTAGACGACCTGACCCCGCGCTCGCTTGGTCGCACGACCGCTGGAGATGAGATCGTCCCTCAGCTCGGTCTGCTCGAAGCCTAGTCAGTATTAGGTGGTTTCTTGAACGTCTCTAGCCTGCGGTAAGATATACGGTTGTTTACGTAACGCGTTCTCGGGAGCCTGCATGCTCGCCTTTTTACAAACCAACACGCCCATCGTGATCTTTAACCAGATTGTGGTCACGTTGCTCACGGTCTGCTTTCTGTACCAGGTGGTCTTCTTTATCATCGGCGCCCTGCGCGGTGAGGTCGCACCTCCTAAGGCCAAAAAGCTCCATCGCTATGCCTTCTTTATCGCCGCGCATAACGAGGAAGCGGTGATCGCCAACCTCGTGCGTTCCATCAAGGACCAGGACTATCCGTCCGAGCTTATCGAGGTCTTTGTCGTCGCCGATGCCTGCACCGACAACACCGCACAGCTCGCGCGCGAGGCCGGTGCTATCGTCTATGAGCGCAACGATCTCGCCCGCAAGGGCAAGAGCTGGGTCATGGACTTTGGTTTCGACCGCATTCTCAACGAGTATCCCGACACGTTTGAGGGCTACTTTATCTTCGATGCCGATAACGTCATCTCCCGCGATTACGTCTCCAAGATGAACGATGCGTTTGACCAGGGATTTCACGTGGTCACGAGTTATCGAAACTCCAAGAACTTCGGCAGCTCGTGGATCTCGGCTGCCAACGCCACCTGGTATCTTCGCGAGGCGCGCTTCCTCAACAACGCGCGTAATATCTGCAAGACCTCCTGTGCCGTTTCGGGTTCGGGTTACCTGATCTCGGCGAGCGTTATCGAGGGCATGCACGGCTGGCAGTTCCATACGCTGACCGAGGACATCCAGTTCACCACGTTCTGCGCCATTCACGGTATCCGCATTGGTTATGCCCCGGCGGAGTTCTTTGATGAGCAGCCGGTGACGTTTAAGGCCTCCTGGAAGCAGCGTATGCGCTGGACCAAGGGCTTCTATCAGGTGTTCTTTACCTATGGCAAGCATCTGGTCAAGTCGACGTTCCGTTATCGCCGCTTTGCCGCCTACGACATGTTTATGACGATCGCGCCCGGCATGCTGCTCTCGTTGATCTCCATGCTCGCCAACGCGACCTTCCTGATTGTCGGCGGTCTCTCGCATGGCTTTTTGGCCACCGAGGTCGAGATGCAGGCTTGCGCCGCTTCACTCATCATGACGTTCGCGATGATGTACCAGACCTTCTTTATCTTGGCGCTGCTCACGACTATCTTTGAGTACAAGCACATTCACTGCGCGCAAAAATGGCGCCTGGTGACTAACCTGTTTACCTTCCCGATTTTTATGTTCAGCTATATCCCCATTACGGTTGCCGCGCTGTTCCTGAAGGTCGACTGGGTTCCGACACAGCACGCCGTAAGCGTCACCCTCGACGAGGTCATGCAGGGCGCCAAATAACCACCACCAAAAGCACCACAAAGGGGACCTTTGTGGTGCTTTTTGCTTTTGCGATGCGGCTCGAGGAGGCTCTCGATGGTCTATATCCCGTTTTGGCTGTGCGCCATTGCTGGCGCCATTATCGATGCGCGTGAACGGCGGTTCCCGAATGTGCTTGCTGCGGTGTGCGCGGTGGCGGCGTTTGCCGGCGTATGGCTGGATCGCGGCATGGATGCGGTGCTTGACCACGCGGGCCTTGCTGTCATCGTGTATCTCACGCTTGTGCTGACTGAGTCCCTCTGGCGGCGCCTCCGCCAGGCCCCGGGTATCGGAATGGGAGATGCCAAGGCGCTCTTCGCGCTTTGCACCTTTGATCCTCTGGGTGGCATCATCGCTTTTGCCGCCGCGCTCTTGGCCCTGGCTGTCGCCTGTCTCATCACAAAATCGCACTCCCTGCCATTGCTGCCGTTTTTGGTGCCGATATTTGCCATAATCGAGGTCGTGGGCTGCACACTGTAACCGATTGCGCATTCTTCTTAAGGAGCATGCCATGGCAACTAATCAAGAAATGGCCGCTATCAAGGCGCGTATGGATCGCATTCCCTCGGCGTTGTCACCCGAGCTTGTCGAGCGTATTGCCGACGATCGTGCTTCGGGCGCGGTTAATCCGTATCGTTGCAACGACGACCGGGTCATTCGTCGAGTCGACCGCGCGGCAGATAGAGGCACGCTGATGCGTCCGGCCTTTATGCGCGATACCGAAAAGATCCTCCATTTGCCGGCATATAGTCGATACGCAGGCAAAACGCAGGTATTTAGCTTTCGTAGCAACGATGACCTGTCGCGCCGTGGTTTGCATGCACAGCTTGTCTCGCGCATTGCTCGCGATATCGGTCGCGCCCTCGGGCTCAACTGCGACTTGATCGAGGCGATTGGCCTGGGGCACGACCTGGGGCATACGCCCTTCGGCCACGCCGGCGAGCGATTCCTCAACGATATCTATCACGATCGCACCGGCCGCTTCTTTTTCCATAACGTGCAGTCGGTGCGCGTACTTGATGCGCTCTATGGCCGCAACGTGTCGCTTCAGACGCTCGACGGCGTTCTGTGCCATAACGGCGAGTACGAGCAGCGAGTGTTTGAATTGTCGGACATGGGCTCCTTTGACCAGTTCGATCAGGTGGTCGAGGACTGCATCGCCACGGGCTATAGCGCGATTGAACATCTGCGTCCCATGACGCTCGAGGGCTGCGTGGTGCGCATTTCGGATATCCTCGCTTACGTCGGTCGCGATCGTCAGGATGCCATTGCGGCAGGCCTGCTTTCGCCCAACGCTTTTGATGACGGCCTGGGCGGTTTTTACAACAGCTGGATCCTCACGCATGCCTCCATCGATATCGTCGAGCATAGCTATGCTAAACCGCGCATCGAAATGAGCGAGGACCTGTTTGAGGAAATCCGCCGAGCCAAACGCGAGAACTACGAGAAGATCTACAGCAAGGGCGGTATCGAGGGCGATTTCGAGGCTGAGCTGCGCGAGGCGTTCGAAAAGCTCTACGACCGTTGCCTGCAGGATATAAATGAAGGTGACGAATCCTCCTATATCTTTAAGCACCACATTTCGCGTATTGAGCAGCAACTTTCTTACTACGACCGTACCTATGAATGGCAAAACGACAAGGATCAAACGGTGGTGGATTACATCGCGAGCATGACGGACGGCTATTTCTGCGAGCTGACGAGCAAGCTGTTCCCGGGTTTAAAGTTTCCGCATCGCACCTATATTAACGAACGGTAGTTCGTATTCTTTCGGTATACTGTTATTGAAACACGATTTTGAATGACACACGGGATGGCTATGGACGACCTTTTTTCTGCCTCGACGCGCGAGCGTTCCTTTAAAAATGCGCCGCTCGCGGTGCGCATGCGTCCCAATTCGCTCGACGAGTACGTGGGCCAGCAAAAGGCCGTGGGCAAGGGTTCGTGGCTGCGCGCCGCGATTGAGCATGATGTACTGTCGAGCGTGATTCTGTACGGACCTGCCGGTACGGGCAAGACCACACTGGCGCATATCATCGCCAACCATACCAAGAGCGAGTTTGTCGAGGTCAGTGCCGTAACAGGTACCGTGAAAGATCTTCGCCGCGTGATCGACGAGGCAAAGACGCGTCTGAATACCTATGACCGCCGTACCATCCTGTTTATCGACGAGATTCATCGCTTTTCGAAGTCGCAGCAGGATGCGCTGTTGCACGCTGTCGAGAACCGTACCGTCATTATGATCGGTGCCACGACCGAGAACCCGTACTTTGAGGTCAACTCCGCGCTGTTGTCGCGCGGACGCGTGGTGGAGCTTGAACACCTGAAAGACGAAGACATCGCAACGCTTATCGAGCGTGCGCTCGAGGCGCCGCAGGGTTTGAACGGTAAGTTTTCGGCCGATGAGGATACGGTCAAAACCATTTGCACGCTGGCCGCTGGTGATGCGCGCTCGGCCCTGACGACGCTCGAGCTGGCGAGCGAAATCGCCGTGACGCGCCCCGACACCGAGGGTACGCCGGCTCCGTCAGCGGGGGAGCGGTATCCCATCACGGTCGACGATGTGAAGATTGCCAACCCGCGCCGTGGGTTTTCGTATGACAAAAACGGCGATATGCACTATGACATCATCAGCGCGTTCATCAAGTCCATGCGCGGCAGCGACCCCGATGCCACCATTTACTGGCTTGCGCGCATGATCGATGCGGGGGAGGACCCTAAGTTTATCGCCCGCCGCATTATGATTCATGCTTCTGAGGACGTGGGCAATGCCGATCCGCAGGCGCTGTTGGTGGCGCATGCCGCGTTTAAATCTGCCGAGGTCATTGGCTATCCCGAGTGTCGCATCAACTTGGCGCAGGCAGCGCTTTATGTGTGCCTGGCGCCTAAGTCCAACGCGTGCGAGGCGTCGATCGATGCAGCGCTGGCCGATATCCATAACAGTGGACTGCGCGAGGTGCCCAGCTATCTGCGCGATCGCCATCGTCCGGGCAGTGACGAATACGGTGTCTACAAGTACCCACACGATTATCCCGAAGGCTGGGTCGATCAGCGTTACTTGCCCGAGGGCCTGGAGCGCGGCGCGTTTTGGCAGCCTGCCGGCCGCGGCTGGGAAGAATGGCGCGTGGAGCAAAGCGAACGCGACCGCAGTGGGAATGCACCGAAGTAGCCGCTGATAATTTTGTCCCTCGTTGCTGGTCTTGGCATGTTCTGCTCCCTTTGGGGTACCATGAACTGCGTCTGTATTTCGATTCCTTTGGGAGGCTTGTATGAGTCCCATTCAAATCGCCTTGCTGCTGCTCGCCGTCGCCGGCGTGTGGGCCGTCGTTGAGTTCGCGCTTACCCTTCGTAAAACCCGCACCGTTGTCGATTCGCTCGACAAGACGGTGACCGACCTCAACAACACCATTGCCGAGGCGCAGCCCGTGGTCGCAAAGCTCGATGGCGCTGTTGACGAGCTCACGCCCGCGCTGGCGCAGATGGAGCCGCTGCTCAAGTCGAGCAAGACTGCCGTAGACGCCCTGACGTCCAACCTCGTTGAGGTTGAGGCGGTCGTTCGCGATATCTCCGAGGTCACCGGCAGCATGGCGG
>CAKUEZ010000013.1 GCA_934646965.1 uncultured Collinsella sp.
ACGCTTTTGCCCGAGCGGCTTCAGTACCGCCCGACCAAGATCGAGCTCGACGAGAGCATCGAGAAGGCCAAGGCGACTCTTCTTAAGAAGATCAAGCGCTCGGTGTATGTGTACCGCGTAGACTGCGGCGGCTGCAACGGCTGCGAGATCGAGATCTTTGGTTCCATTACGCCCGTCTTTGACGTTGAGCGTTTTGGTATTAAGGTCGTGCCGTCGCCGCGCCACGCCGATGTGCTGCTGTACACCGGCGCCGTGACGCGTGCTATGCGCATGCCGGCTCTGCGTGCCTTTGAGGCCGCACCCGATCCCAAGATCGTGGTGTCCTACGGCGCGTGTGGCTGCACCGGCGGCATTTTCTACGACAACTACTGCGTGTGGGGCGGCACGGACAAGATTTTGCCGGTCGATGTCTACATTCCCGGCTGCCCGCCCAGCCCCGCGCAGACCATCTACGGCTTTGCCATGGCGCTCGGTCTGCTCGACCAAAAGCTCCATGCCGAGACCACGGTGGAGGCCGAAGGCGAGCAGGCAGACATTCTGCACCCCGGCGTGCCGTATAAGCTGCGCGTGGCCATCGAGCGCGAGGCTCGTGCCATGAGCGGTTACCGCTATGGTCGCGACCTGGCCAACGAGTTTATGGATACGCTCGAGGGTGCGCCCAAGGGCGATATCCGCGGCGCCATGGCACTGCTCATCGACAAGCAGGATGATCCCCGCCGCGTCGAGGTCTACTCGGCGCTGCAGGATCTGGTGCTGGCCGGAGGTCGCTAGATGGAGCTTACGGACCGCTCGGGTTACTTTGCGGGCCCCGGCATGCTCGGCGGCTCCTTCGGTGATGCCTCGCGCGCAAGCGTCGAGGCCGCCGAGGGCGTCGCCGATTCCTGCCTGGCCCACGAGCCCGATCAGGTGGTCTTCTACGAGCTCATGCGCAAGTTTGTCGAGACCGAGGAAGACGTTCCCCAGGAGGCTTGCGACGTGCTGTACTACACGCTCGCCGTGGGCCACCACACCGGCGTGCTCGATTGCTTTGAGCCGCGCCTGTCCGTGCCGGTGGATGTCTTCTATTCGCTGGTCGATGCACTGCCGGAAGGGGAGGCCAAAACCAAGTTTGAGGCCATCCGCTCCTTTGGCGAGTGCCAGCTCGACAAAGCGGCGGTGCCCTCCCTGCTCGAGGCCTGCGATGCCTTGCTCGACGAGCGCGGCTTTCGCGGCTCGGCCAAGGCGGGTATCTCGGTGTTCGATAACGACTTTGGCCTTCACGCCCAGCAGGTCGCGTTTCTGATGAAGTTTCGCGACCTGGTGGAGCGTGTGCGCGACGTGTCGGGCGTGTACTTGACGGGAAGGTTGCAGTGATGGGCCGCGTTGTTGATGGCCAGGTGAATGGTGCCCCCTTTGTGGGCATCGTGCTCACAGCCGGAAGCGTTTTGCGCGCCGACGATGCCGCCGGCCCCGTGCTCTCTAAAAAGATGGAGGACGCGCCCATCGCCGGTTGGTACACCATCGACGGCGGGCAGACGCCCGAGGACGACATCATCGAGGTCAAGCGCGTGCGTCCGCCGCGCCTGGTTCTGGTTGATGCCGCCGACATGGCCCTGCCCGTCGGCGCGATCCGCCTGCTCGACAAAAGCGACGTGGCTCGTAAGTCGATGTTCACCACACATTCGCTTCCGCTCTCGATTCTGATCGAAGAGATCGAGCAATCATGCGAAGATATCGTCTTCATAGGGATTCAGCCGGGCGACACGGAGTTCTACAACCCCATGTCCCCGGAGGTCTTTGACGCTGTCGACGCCGTGTACGACGCCGTGGCCTCCAACGACTTTTCCCACTTTGTCCGCTTGGGGCAGGAGCTGTAGGAGCGCTTGTCCCTGCTGATTAGGAAAGAAGTGATTGACATGGCAGATACCAAGGTGGAGTATCCCACTCCCGATTGCCTGGCGCCCGCCGCGATTGAGGCAAAGACCGAGGCCGCCGGCGTGACCAAGGCAAACCTGCCGGTCGCGAAGGCCTTTGTCTTGGCGATGTTCGCCGGTGCGTTCATCGCCTTTGGTGGCCTGTTCTTTACCGTGTTCTTGAGCGATAGCACCTTGGGCTGGGGTGCCCAGCGTGTTGTGGGCGGCCTGTGCTTTTGCCTGGGCCTGGTGCTCGTGCTTATTTGCGGCGCCGAGCTCTTTACGGGCAACTCGCTTATGGTCTGCGCGCTCAAGAGCAAAAAGATCACGTTAGGTCAGATGCTGAAAGCCTGGCTTGTCGTGTGGGTCGGTAACTTTGTCGGTGCCCTGTTCATCGTCTTTTTGGTGTACATGGCCGGCATCTATAAGCTCAACGGCGAAGCGGTCGCCAACTCCATGGTGAGTGTGGCTGCCGGCAAGGTGACGATCGACTGGATGACGATCTTCTTCCGCGGCATCCTGTGCAACATCTTTGTATGCCTGGCCGTGTGGATCGGTACCGCCGGCAAGACCGTGGTCGATAAGGTCGTGGGTATTCTGCTGCCCATCGCCGCCTTTGTGGCCTGCGGTTTTGAGCACTGCGTTGCCAACATGTACTTTTTGCCCATGGGCGCCGTGATGCACGCGTGCGGCTACGGTGCCGACGTTGCCGGCGCCGATGCCCTCAACGTCGCAGGCATCGCGTTTAACCTGTCTGCCGCCACGCTGGGCAACATCGTGGGCGGCGCGGTTCTGATCGCGCTCGGCTATTGGTTCATTTATGCCAAGAAGTCCGAGGCGTAAAAGGGCTGTCTACTGAGTGTTAAGCCTCCCGCGGGCGTTGCCGTGCGGGAGGCTATTTGGCTTTGGGGCTGTTGTTTGCCCGTTAGTCTTTGTGTTTAGTTTGGAAAGGGGTAATCGAGATGGCATCTGATGCTGAGCGTGCCGGTCGCACCGTGGTGACCACGTGCGGGGGATGCTATGCCGATTGCGCCCTTGCGGCCCATGTTGAGGATGGGCGTGTGGTGGCCGAACTTCCGGTGCCGGGGCACCCGTGTACGGCGCGGGCCCTGTGCGCTCGCGGGCGGCATCGCCTGTCCATGCCGTTTGACGAGCGTGACCGGATTTTGCACCCCATGCGTCGCCGCGAGGATGGCTCGGGGTTCGATGCGGTGAGCTGGGACGAGGCGTTTGCTCAGATTGCGGCGCGCCTTGGCGGGGTCGTGGATGCGTATGGCGCCCGTGCGCTGGGCATGACGCTCGGTGTACCCTCGTTCGACCGTTATTGGGCCTATCGTTTTATGCACGCGCTGGGGTCGCCCAATGTGTACGGTGCCGACGGCGCCTGTGAGGTGAGCCGCCTGACCGGTTGGGAGCACAGCTTGGGTTACAGCCCGGCATCCGACTTGGCCCATACCGATTGCATCATGTACCTGGGGCGCTCCATCGTGGATTCGTCGACGATGGGCGCAGTCGATGCTTTGAACGATGCCCGTCGGCGCGGGGCGAAGATCATTGTGGTGGATCCGCGGCGCAGCGGCTCGGCCGCGCTTGCCGACCGCTGGCTTCGCGTGCGCCCGGGCTGCGACTTGGCCCTGCTGCTGGGTATTGCCCATGTACTCATTGTCGAGGACCTGTACGACCACGACTTTGTGGCCCGCTATACCACGGGGTTTGATGAGTTGGCGCAGGCGGCTTGTGCCTGGACGCCCGAGTGGGCTGAGTCGATGTGCGACGTGCCGGCCGACGACATCCGTGCGACGGCGCGCGATTTGGCTGCTGCGGCGCCTGCCGCCGTGGTCGATGCGGGCTTTCACGGCGGCATCGGCATCGCGTATGCCAACAGTACCCAGACGGCGCGCGCCATCTGCCTGGTCGATGTGTTGTTGGGCTGTCTGGGACATGCGGGCGGCGCCCTCAACCCGCCGACGCCGCTTGCGCTGGGCGACTTGGACCCTGCGCGCTTTGCGACGCCGCCGGTGCCGCGTGAGCCCAAGTTGGGCTCGGCGCGCTATCCGCTCGTCGATCCGGTGCGCGGCCTGTGTACGACCATTGGCCAGTCCATTCTTGCCGGCGACCTGCGCGGGCTCATCGTCTATGCTAGCAATCCGGGTGCGGGTTACGGCAACGCGCAGGCTTGGCTGGGCATCTTGCAGCAGCTCGATCTGCTCGTGACCATCGATATCCGCTGGTCCGAGACGGCGCGTGCTTCCGATTTTGTACTGCCCGATGTGACGTATCTGGAGGCCGACCGCGGTGTGGGCACGGTCGTGGGCCGCAACGATGCGCGCGTGTTCTACCGCAATGCCGTACTGCCGGTTTTGCATGGCGATACGCGTCCCGGCCGGGAGATCTTTGCCGGTCTGGCTGCTGCCTGCGGCGTGGGCGAGTACTTCGGTTTTTCGCCGGACGACCTTGCGGCGGCCCAGGTGGCTCCGTTTGGGATCGACCTGGCTGCGCTCAAGGAACGCGGTTGGGCCGACACGGGCGCGTCGCTTCCGCCGCGTACGGGCGAGCCGGTGATTCCGCTGGACGGCGGCAAGATTGCGCTGGCAAGCGACGTGTGGGAGCGTGCTGGTTTGGGTCGTGTTCCCGGCTGGATTGCCCCCATGGTGGAGCCAGGTCCGGGGATGTTTCGCCTCATTAGCGGCAACCGCCCCTTTGAGTCGCACACGTCGCGCAGGCTCGCGGCAGCCGGTGCCGCCGAATCTGGATCCGACTTGGACGCCGTGCAGATGAATGCCGACGCCGCCGCGCGCATGGGCATCGCCAATGGCGAGGTCGTCGAGCTGGTGAGCGACATAGGCCGCGACCGCGTGCGTGTGGAGGCCACGCCCTATCTGCATCCGGCGTGCATCTTTACCTCGGCCGCTCCCGGTGGGCGTTCGTTTGGCGCCGGTTTGGATGGTGTCCAAGCGCTCGGCGTCGGCCCGCTCGACCACACGCCGCTGCGCTGGGATCCCATTACGGGCGCCGCGCTCACTCAGGAAAACGCCGTTCGCGTGGAAAAGATTGCCGCGCGCGGGGATAATGACGAGTAATTGACTCAGCTAATCTATTCGGCTGATTCACGTTTCTTTTGAAAGGCCGCACATGAGCGATAGCCAGAACATTTCCGATGAGGTGCGCGCCCGCCTGCGCGCCATTCCTTCCGTCAACGAGCTGCTCACCGAGTGGCCGGTGGTGAAGGCGGCGGGGGAGACGTGCGACGCGGTGGTCCATGCTGCCGTCACGGCCGAGCTCGACGAGGAGCGTGCCGCTATCCGTGCCGGCGCCGCCCCGCGCTCCAAGCGCGAGCTGGCATCGGCCATCGAATTCCGCGCGCATCGTTCTGCGCTGCCGAGCCTGCGCCCGGCGGTTAATGCCACGGGCGTGGTCATCCATACCAACCTGGGTCGCGCCCCGCTTGCGGAGTCGGCCGCCAAGGCCGTGGCCGAGGTCGCGCGCGGGTACAGCACGCTTGAGTACAGTGTCGACACCTGCTCGCGCGGGTCGCGCAAGGAGCATGCCGCGCAGCTGATTCGTTCGCTCACCGGTGCCGAGGACGCGCTCGTCGTCAATAACAATGCCGCCGCGGTGCTGCTGGTGCTGGCCACCCATGCCGCGGGCAAAGAGGTCATCGTGAGCCGCGGCGAGCTCGTCGAGATCGGCGGCAGCTTCCGCATTCCCGATGTCATGGAGGCATCGGGCGCTCGGCTCGTCGAGGTCGGCGCCACCAACCGTACGCACCTTGCCGACTACGAGCGTGCCATTACTCCCGACACGGCCATGATCCTCAAGGTTCATCCTTCCAACTACCGCATTGAGGGCTTTCACGAGGAGGTGAGCTCCAAGGAGCTTGCCGCGCTGGCGCACAAGCACGGCTTGCTGTTCTACGAGGACCAGGGCTCGGGCGCGCTGCTGCCTGACGACATCCTGGTCCGCGGCGGCGAGGAGACTACGCCGACCTCGGTCGCCGCCGGGCTCGACATCGTGTCGTGCTCGGGCGACAAGCTGCTCGGTGCCGCGCAGGCGGGCATTATCATGGGCCGTCGCGACCTGATTCAGGCCTGCGGCGCACATCCGCTCATGCGCGCCCTGCGCCCGGGCAAGCTCGCGCTGACGGCGCTCGAGGCCACGCTGCACATCTACATGGACGGCGCCGATGTGGCCCATCGCGACATTCCGGTGCTCAGCATGCTTACGCTTCCGCAGGCTCATCTGGAGCGTCGCGCGCGCAAGCTGCGCGACCTTATGGCGGCGGGGCTCGATAAGGCCGGCTGCCCGTG
Organism: uncultured Collinsella sp.; assembly: GCA_934646965.1. Lineage (GTDB taxonomy): Bacteria > Actinomycetota > Coriobacteriia > Coriobacteriales > Coriobacteriaceae > Collinsella. Next base: position 6,200 of record CAKUEZ010000013.1, read on the forward strand.
CGCCGTTGAGTTGGAGATTGTCGAAGAGTCGTCGACACCCGGCGGCGGTTCGTTGCCTACCGTCGAGCTGCCGACGATGTGTGTTGCCGTGCGCCTTGTTGACGAGCACCTGACGGTCGACGCACTCAAGCGCTCGCTTGTTCAAGACTTCGATACGCCGGTCGTTACGCGCACCTTGCACGATCGTATTCTGTTTGACGTCCGCACGCTTGTGGGCGACCGCGATATCGAGACCACGGCCTCGACGCTTGCCGCGTGCGTTGCCAAGGCGGCGCGCCGATGAGCTCGGATAACACACTCGTGGAATGCCCCGTCATCGTGGGCACGGCGGGCCACGTCGACCACGGCAAGTCGGCGCTTATCGAGGCACTGACGGGCAAAAATCCCGACCGCTTGGAGGTCGAGCGTCGCCGCGGCATGACCGTGGAGCTGGGCTTTGGCGAGCTGGCCCTGCCGAGCGGCAAGATCGTGGGCCTGGTCGATGTGCCAGGGCATGCGCACTATCTGCGCGCCATGGTGCAGGGCGCTACGGGCATCGATGTAGCCGTGTTGGTGGTATCGGCCGTCGAGGGCGTGATGCCGCAGACGCGCGAGCACGTGCACGTGCTGGAGCTGTTGGGCGTCACATACATGGTGGTCGCGCTGACGATGTGCGACCTGGCCGATGCCGAGATGACCGAGCTTGCCGAGCTCGACGTCGATGACTTTTTGTCGGACACCGTGTTTGCGGGTGCTCCGATCGTTCCCGTGTCGTCCAAGACGGGCGAGGGGATTGATGCGCTGCTGGCCGCGCTCGATGAGTGCGTGGGTGCCTGTTGGGATGCTTGCCGCGACCGCGCCGAGTGCACCGACGCCGCGCCGCGCCTGCCGATCGATCGCTGTTTTACGATCAAGGGTGCGGGCACCGTCGTGACGGGAACGTTGCACGATGCGCCGATCGCGGTGGGCGACGAGCTCGTCGCGCTACCGTCGCGTACGGCCTGTCGCGTGCGCGGAATTCAGGTGCATGGCGACACGCAGCGGGCGCTGCCCGGTCAGCGCGTGGCGCTCAACCTGGTGGGCGATGGCGTCGCGGCGCTCGATCGCGGCGAGATGCTCGGTGTGGAGGGCCGCTTTGGCCAGACGCTGCGTTTTATGATGACGTTGTCCTACCTGGGCCGCGAGGGCGCCAAGCCGCGTGTGCTCGAGTCGGGCGCGCGCGTGCACGTGATGGCGGGCACGGCCGAGGTCGTCGGGCGCATCATGCTCATGGAGGGCGAGGCTCCTGTGGCGGTGGGCGAGACGCGCATCGTGCAGGTTCGTTTGGAAGATCCGCTGCCCTTGCGCGCTGGGGACCATGTTGTGGTGCTGTCGTACTCGCCGGTTATGCTTATTGGCGGCGGGCGCGTGCTGCTGTCTCGCTGCCGCCGCTCGCGTGAGCTTGCCGAAGGGGAGCGTTCGCTGTATGCGGCGCTCGAGTCCGGCGATATCGCGGGCAGTGTGGGCGCTTGGCTGGCGCTGCAGGCGCTGCCGGTTACGGCGGTTGATGTTGCCGAGGCTTTGGATCTTGCTGTCGGCGAGGTCGATGCCGCACTGCGCGGGTTGGTGGCGCAGGGCTCCGTTCGCAAACTTGCCGCGGGTGATTCGGGCCTCTTGGCGGACGCCGTGGTGCTCGACGCCGCGATGGATGCACTGGCGGCGACCCTGTCGGCCATGCACTCGGCGGCTCCCAAGGAGACGGGCTTTACGCCCGGCGCCGTTGCCCATGCTGCGTGGCCTGCCGCTGATGAAGGCGTTGCCGCGGCCCTGATTGCCGAGGGCTGCTCGCGTGGCGTGTGCGCCACCGAGGGTGCCGAGGTATTCGATCCGCATTCGGCCGCCGCGGCGGCACGCGTGGTGCGCGAGGCATGCGAGCGGATCGTCGCGTTGCTTGACGAGGCCGGTCTGGATGCACCGGCGCTTTCCGAGGTGGGCGAGCAGTTGCAGCTCGATCGCGACATCATGACGCGCGCCCTGCGCGAGCTTTCGCTCAACCGTTCGATCGTTAAGGTCGAGCGCGACGTTGCCCTGTCTGCCGCCGCCGAGGCCCGTGCGCGTGAGGTCGTCGCAGCGGCCATCGCCGATGCCGGCGGCGCTGCCACCACGAGCGTGCTGCGCGAGGCCCTGGGTGTGTCGCGCAAACGTGCCATCAGCATCTTGGAGCACCTGGATGCCGTGCGCTTTACGGTGCTCGACAAGGAAGCCGGCGGCCTGCGCTCCCTGCGCTAGCGATCGCCCCATAACTTGCGGTGAAATAGTTCCTGTTTTCCGCTCCAAAGGCCTCAATCAGGAACTATTTCACCGCAACTTCTAACCAGTATTGTTGGGACGGGGCTGTTGTCGCTGAGTAGTCTTTTTGGGACGGGGCTATTTTAGCTGCCCCTGCCGTCAACCAACCTAACCGTCGCATTACCAGCCGGGGTAGCTAAAATAGCCCCGTCCCAAAAAGACTACCTTGCCTGGTTTGGTAAAATATCGCCGCACTTGGGAACGGATGGGCTCCGGTGGGCTCCGCGGTCCTCAAAACCGTTGCGAGGCGTGCAAAACGTCTCGGATGTGTTCGATTCACATACGTTCCCGCCATACGCTACCAGCGCTTTTGTGCTCGCGGTCTTGCTGCGTGCCGCAAAGGCGCTGTTTTGTTTTGGTGTGGGGTCGTCGTGTTGCCTGCTTTGTCGGCGATGACGCTTGGCTTCCCGCGCCGGGTTTCGAGCATGCCGATGGGGGTGTTTTGCCGTATGACTACCGTAAGACGGGCTGATCTTTCTTGCGTCGTTCAAGCGGGCGGGATGTCTTCGCGCATGGGCTGCGATAAGGCGCGGATGTTGTTTTGCGGCGAGCCACTCATCGAGCGCGTGCTGGGGCGCCTGGCTCAGGTTGCCGGCGAACTGGTCGTGACGACCTCGCGCCCCAGTGAGCTTGTCTACCTTGAGGAGCGCTCGTTTGGCGGCCTGACACCCCGCGTGGCGATGGACTTGGACGGCCCCGCTGGTGCTATGCGCGGTATCGCGAGCTCGCTGGGCGCGGCCCGGTTGCCACTCGTGGCGATCGTCGCTTGCGATATGCCGTTCGTCTCGCCGGAGTTGATCGGCGTACTTGCGGATCGGGTCAAGGAGGGCCCGCTCGACGTGTGCGTCCCACGCGAGGAGCGGGGGATTGAGCCGCTGTGCGCCGTCTGGCGTCGCGAGGCCTGTGCGCCGGTGGCTCGCGAGTTGCTCGCCAACGATCGCCAGCGCATTCGCTGCCTGATCGACCGGGTGAGCGCCGGCTATCTAGACGAGCCGCGGATTGTCGAGGTTGCCGGCTCCACGCTCTGCTTCGAAAACGTCAATACGCCCGAGGAGTTTGCGGCAGCCGAGCTGCTTGCCTAGACGATGGGAGATGCCATGTCTCACGATATCTGCCCCGACACGGGAGAACCTTGTACTTGCGACGGTTCTGAGCCTTGCACCTGCGGCTGTGGCGGTTGTGGGTATACCGCCGAGGAAGAGGCCGCGGCGGCAGCGTACCGCGAGTCGCATCGCGAGGCTCCGTCCGGCGATGTCCTCGACCATGAACGCAAGATCATCGTGTCGTTCGATAGCACCTTTGATGTGATGGAGTGCGAGCAGCTGTGTCTTGCCGCCGGCGTGCCTGGGCGCATTATGCCGCTGCCCGGTTCCATCACCGCCGGCTGCGGCCTGTGCTGGGTTATGCCGTTCTCGGGTGACGCCCTCGCCGCCTTCCGTGCCGCCACTGAGGGCCGTATCACCCCCGCCGACTATCACCACCTCGTCCTCTAACCACCAAAGCCACCACATTGGGGACAGTGCACCTTTGTGGTGGTTTGGAACATATGGACGAAACAGCCTTGAAACACTGATTTTGCACGTCAGGTGTTCAAAAACGCTTCTACCTGCATCGTAATCAAAACGAAACATCCGCTTGTCGGCTTATGCGTAACTTTGCTGCAACAGTGCGATATTATCCATACTCGATAAAGCTCACGGCGCATGGGGCGCCGCGAACGACACCTTTCTTTTCCATCAATTGGAGGAAGTATGAGCTACACGCAGAAAGTTCTCGACGAGCTCAAGGCCCGCTATCCCGAGCAGCCTGAGTTCATCCAGGCCGCGACCGAGATCCTCGGCACCATCCAGCCGGCGCTCGACGCCCACCCCGAGTACGAGGAGGCCGCCCTGCTGGAGCGCCTCGTCGAGCCCGAGCGCATCGTTATGTTCCGTGTTCCCTGGGTCGACGACCAGGGCAAGGTCCAGGTCAACCGCGGCTACCGCGTCGAGTTCAACTCTGCCATCGGACCTTACAAGGGCGGCCTGCGCTTTAACCCGACGGTCACCCTGGGCATGCTCAAGTTCCTGGGCCTGGAGCAGATCCTCAAGAACAGCCTGACCACCCTGCCCATGGGCGGCGGCAAGGGCGGCTCCGATTTTGACCCCAAGGGCAAGTCCAACAACGAGATCATGCACTTCTGCCAGTCCTTCATGACCGAGCTCTATCGCCACATCGGCCCCAACACCGACGTTCCCGCCGGCGACCTGGGCGTTGGCGGCCGCGAGGTTGCCTACATGTTCGGTCAGTACAAGCGCCTGACCAACGAGTGGACCGGCGTCCTCACCGGCAAGGGCCTCTCCTTTGGCGGCTCGCTCGCCCGTACCGAGGCCACCGGCTACGGTCTGGTCTACTTTGTGGACGAGTACCTCAAGAGCCGCGGCGATTCCTTCGAGGGCAAGAACGTTGTCGTTCACGGCTCCGGTAACGTCGCCATCTATGCAGTCCAGAAGGTCGCCCAGCTCGGCGGCAAGGTGCTCGCCTGCTCCGACACCCACGGCTGGGTCGAGGATCCCGACGGCATCGACTACACCGTGCTCGAGCACGTCTACAACAAGAAGCGCTCCGGCCACGACAAGGGCGTCACGCTCGCTATGTACGTTGATGAGAAGCCCAACGCCACGTGGCACGAGGGCGACGGTCGCGGCGTGTGGCAGCTTCCCTGCGACATCGCGCTGCCCTGCGCTCGCGAGAACACGCTGCTGCTCGAGGACGCCCAGGCGCTCGTCGCCAACGGCTGCAAGGTGGTCGGCGAGGGCGCGAACATGCCCACGACCATCGAGGCCACGACCTACTTCCAGGAGAACGGCGTCGCCTTTATGCCCGGTAAGGCTGCCAACGCCGGCGGCGTGCTCGTGTCCGGCCTCGAGATGAGCCAGAACGCCGAGCACCTGTCCTGGACCTTCGAGGAGGTCGACGGCAAGCTCGAGCAGCTCATGCGCGGCATGTTCCACAACGTGGACGACACCGCCAAGGAGTACGGCGAGGAGGGCAACTTCGTCATGGGCGCCAACATCGCCGGCTTCCTTAAGGTCGCCGACGCCATGCTCGCCCAGGGTGTCTGCTAAACCCTCTGCCTGACATAGCATTCGATAAGGCTCCCAGCTATCGCGGCTGGGAGCCTTTTTCTGTGGTGGTGAGGGTCGTGCCCCCTCGTTTGGTACACTTAGAGGTACTGGACAAGTAAAGAGATGGGGGAGAACGTGCTCAAGTTCGGTACCTACGTCCGTGTTGGAAACGCGGCCGAAGCCTATGAGCTCTTGCAGAAAAACCGCAACAACAAGATTGTGGGCGGCGGCATCTGGATGCGCCTGGGTTCGCGTCGCGTGGCGACGGCGATTGACCTTTCGGCCTGCGGACTCGATCAGATCGAGGAGACCGAGACCGAGTTTCGCATCGGTGCCATGTGCACCCTGCGCCAGCTCGAGCGTCATGCCGGGCTCAACGCGCTTGTCAACAATGTCTTTGAGTTCGCCGTCCACGATATCGTGGGCGTCCAGCTGCGCAACACCGCCACGGTGGGCGGCAGCATCTACGGCCGCTTCGGCTTCTCGGACGTGCTCTCGGCCTTCTTGGCGCTCGATTCCTATGTTGAGCTGACGGGCGCCGGCCGCGTGCCGCTCGCCGAGTTTGTCGATATGGGCTATGTGCGCGACGTTATCGAGCACGTGGTGGTCGTCAAGCACGACTACCGCGCGAGCTACGAGGCCGTGCGCAAGGCCGCGACCGACTTCCCCTCGCTCAACGTCACTGCCGCCTGGTGGGATAACTCCTGGCACGTTACCGTGGGCGCCCGCCCGCTGCGCGCGACCCTGCTGCAGGGCGATGCGTGCGGCCTCACCAGTGAGCAGCCTTCCGAGGACGAGCTTCGAGCCCTCGCCGCGTCCGTGCGCGCGCTGAGCTATGGCACCAACCTGTGGGGCTCGGCCGACTACCGTCGTCGCATCTCGGCCCCGCTCGCCGTGCAGGCCGTGCGCCGCGCCGCCGGCATCGAGCTTTCGGCGGCACTTGCCCACGAGCTCGAGACCGTGCAGATCCCCAAGTTTGCCACGGACGAGTATTCCTGCCGCCGCGTGCCCGGCGTCGATTCTAGCGAGGTGCGCTAATGGCTGCCAAACTCATCGATCTTTCCTTTACGCTCAACGGCCGCAAGGTCAAGGTTCAGATTGCCCCCGACACCATGCTGTTTGCGCTGCTGCGCGAGCAGGGCTGCGCGTCGGTGCGCTGCGCCTGCGAGACTACCAACTGCGGCCTGTGCACGGTGTGGCTCGACGGCGACCCGGTGCTCAGCTGCTCGGTTCCCGCCGCGCGTGTCGAGGGCCGCTCCATTACCACGCTCGAGGGCCTCAAGGCCGAGTCCGAGGCGCTCGCCCGCGCGATGGCCGCCGAAGGCGCCGAGCAGTGCGGATTTTGCGCCCCCGGCCTCATCATGAACGCGCTGGCGCTCGCCCGCGCCGCCAAAGAGGACCCGTCCCTCGTCGCCACGCGGGAGGAGCTGTCGCGCCAGCTCGCCGGCAACCTCTGCCGCTGCAGCGGCTATGAGAGCCAGCTGCGCGCTATCGTCCGCTTCCTCAACGAGTCCGGCGTGCAGGTGGGTTTTGAGATGCCCGAGCTGCCGGTCAACGACACGAGCTCCGACGGCGTCTCCTACAAGCAGATAACCCACAAGCAGCCCAAGAAGGACTCGAAGGCGCTGCTCGAGGGCCGTCCCGTCTACACGGGCGACATGGTGCCCGCCGGCGCTCTCATCGTCAAGCTCAAGCGCAGCCCCTATGCCCGCGCCAAGATCCGCTCCATCGACACGTCGCGCGCCCTGAAGGTGCCCGGTGTCGTGGGCGTCTATACCTACGAGGACGTGCCCCAGCGCCGCTTCACCATCGCCGGCCAGAGCTATCCGCAGCCCTCGCCGTACGACCGTCTGATTCTCGAGAACCTCGTGCGCTACCAAAACGAGGAGGTGGCGATCGTCGCCGCCGAGACCGAGGAGGCCGCCGACAAGGCCCTCAAGCTCATCAAGGTCGACTATGAGGTGCTCGAGCCGTTGCTCGACTTTACCCAGGCGCTCGATAACGACATCGTGGTCCACCCCGAGGGCGACGTGACCTTTATGTTCCCGCAGGGCGGCGACGTCTCGCGCAATCTGGTGTGCAGCGGTACCAGCGACTTTGGCGACCTGGACGAGGCCTTCGCCCAAAGCGACATCGTCTTTGAGCGCACCTACACTAGCCAGGCCACGCAGACCGCGCCCATGGAGACCTTCCGCGCCTTCGCGACGACCGACGCGTTCGGTCGCATCTCGGTGACCACCTCTACGCAGGTGCCCTTCCACGTGCGTCGCATGATCGCGCAGTCGCTCGACATTCCGCAGTCGCAGGTGCAGGTCATCAAGCCGCGCATCGGCGGCGGCTTTGGTTCCAAGCAGTCGGGCTGCTGCGAGATCTTCGTGGCGTTCGTCACCCAGCAGACCGGCCGTCCGAGCTACTGCTGCTACACCCGCGAGGAGACCATCACCGCGGGCAACTCGCGCCACCAGATGCAGATGACCGTCAAGATGGGTGCCATGAACGACGGCACCATCACGGCCATCGACCTGCATACGCTGTCCAACGCCGGCGCGTACGGCGAGCACACCACCACGACGATCGGCCTTTCGGGCCACAAGAGCCTGCCAATCTATAACCATGTGAAGGCGAGCCGCTTTAGGTGGGACGCCGTCTACACCAACACCAACCGCGGCGGCGCATACCGCGGTTACGGTGCCACCCAGGGCCAGTTTGCCGTGGAGAGCGCCGTCAACGAGCTCGCCGACATGCTGCACATGGACCCCGCCGACCTGCGCCTCAAGAACATGGTGCGCGAGGGCGAGGTCATGCCGCAGTACTACAACGAGAAGCTCAACGCCTGCGCGCTCGATCGCTGCCTGCTGCGCGCGATGGACATGATCGGCTGGCGCGACAAACCGCTGGCCGTCGACCTGGGCGATCGCGTGCGCGCCCTGGGCTGCGCGCTCACCATGCAGGGCTCGGGTATTTCCAACGTGGACATCGCCGGCATCGACATGCGCCTGGAAGAGGACGGCTTCATTACGATTTCGACCGGCGCCACCGATAACGGCATGGGTGTCGACACCATCCTGGCGCAGATCGCCGCCGAGGAGCTGGGCGTGGAGAGCTCGCTGATCGTGGTGCGCGGCGTGGACACCGACGTGTCGCCGTTCGACGCCGGCTCGTACGCGAGCTCCGGTACGTACGTGACGGGCCTTGCCGCCAAGAACGCCGCGACCGAGCTGCGCGAGAAGATTTGCGCCAAGGCCGCCCAGATGTGGGACGTGGACGCCGCCGACGTGGTCTTCGATGGCCAGTACGTGCGCCTGTCCGATGAGCGTGCCGCGCGTGAGCTCGGTCGCTTCCTGAGCCTGCGCGACTTTGCCAACCTGTGCGTCAAGAATATCGCGGGCGGCGACGCGCTCACCTCGCACGCCTCTGCCTGCCTGCCCGTTTCGCCCCCGCCGTTTATGGCCGGCATTGCCGAGGTCGAGGTCGACAAGGCAACCGGCAAGGTGACCGTAGTGGACTACGCTGCGGCTGTCGATTGCGGCACCGTGATCAACGAGGCGCTCGCGCGCGTCCAGGCCGAGGGCGGCATTGCCCAGGGTATCGGCCACGCGCTCTACGAGATTGTCGAGCATGACGACCGCGGCCGCCTACGCACCGGCAACTTTATGAGCTACAAGCTGCCCACGCGCCTGGATATCGGCAGCATCCGCGTGGCCTTTGAGCCGAGCTACGAGCCGACGGGCCCGTTTGGCGCCAAGTCGATCGGCGAGGTCGTCATCAACACGCCGCTCGCCGCCGTGGCCTCGGCCGTCGCACACGCCACCGGCCACCAGGTCCGCTCGCTGCCCATCACGCCGGAGAAAGCGCTGCTAGGGGAGTAGTGGGTTAACGAACAAGTCGTAGCTGGCGGGGCGGGGCAACTCGTCCCGCCTTTTGCACTCGTGGTGAGGTCGTGAGCCCTAAAACGTGTGCGTGCGCTTGTCGTTCGTATCTGCTATCATTCCTAGTCTGTGCGCTCATGCGGGCGTGGCGGAATTGGTAGACGCGCCAGATTTAGGTTCTGGTGGGATTCCCGTGAAGGTTCGAGTCCTTTCGCCCGCACCAACGCACCTGCGTCGGCTTCGGCCGTCGCGACGCTTGTTGCATAAAGGTACCAGCACCTCAGATAAGCTGGGCAGTATGAGGAGGAACGTGTTGAACATCACCGCTTCTGACGTCAAGGACGCCAAGCTCACCGCTACGGTCACCATCCCGGCCGCCGACGTCGACGCCGCGATCAAGAAGGCCTACAAGGAGACCGCCAAGAAGTACCGCTTCCCGGGCTTCCGCGCCGGCAAGGCTCCCCGTCCGGTCATCGACTCCGCCCTGGGCGCCGAGGCTACCCTCGCTCAGGCCACCAACGACCTGATCGCCGCCAACGAGCCCGCCGTCCTCAACGAGCTGGACATCGTCCCCACCAAGAGCGGTGACTACAAGGAGCTCGACCTCGCCAAGGATCACGAGGACTACACCTACACCGTCGAGTTCTCCCTGCGTCCCGCCGCTGAGCTCTCCTCCTTCGACGCCGTCGAGATCGAGATGCCCCCCGCGGAGGTCACCGAGTCCGAGATCAACAACCAGGTCGAGATGCTCCTCAACTACCGTGCCACCTTCGAGGACGTCGAGGGTCGCGCCGTCGAGGCCGAGGACTACGTCACCGTCGACCTCAAGGCCGTCGAGAACGCCGACAACTTCGCCGCCGAGGGCCGCATGCTCATCGCCGGTAGCGACAGCAACCCCGCCGAGTTCAACGAGGCCCTGATCGGCGCCAACGTTGACGACGTCAAGACCGTCACCTGGACCGACGAGGTCGAGGAGGGCGAGGAGGCCGAGACCCACACTGTCGAGGTCACCGTCAAGGGCATCAAGGTTCGCAACACCCCCGAGCTTACCGACGAGCTCGTCAAGTCCGACTTTGGCTTCGACAGCATCGAGGCCATGCGCGACGCCATCAAGATCGAGATCGAGCAGGACAAGGCTTCCCGCCTCCCGGCCGAGAAGGAGAACCGTTGCGTCTCCGCTCTCGCCGAGCGTCTGCAGCTCGACGAGATGGACGCCGACTACGAGCAGTCCGTCTTTGAGGAGCTCGGCCAGAACTTCCTGTCCAACCTCGCTGCCCGCGGCATGACGCTGGACACCTGGCTGCCCGCTTCCGGCCTGACCATGGAGCAGTTCATCGGCGACCTGCACAAGCAGGCCAACGACGTTGCCCGTGAGTCCCTGGCTCTGGACGCCCTCGCCCGTGAGCTCAAGATCGAGGTCACCGAGGACGACATCAACGCCGAGTTCGAGAAGGCCGGTGTCAAGGACGTCGAGGCTTCCAAGGCCGAGTTCATCGCCGATGGCCGCATGCCTGCCGTCCGCGAGTCCATCCGTCGCTCCAAGGCCGTTGACCACCTGGTCGAGAACGCCAAGGTGACCGAGGTCGACGAGACCGCCAAGGACGCTGAGTAATTCTCGCCACCTTGCCCGCGAGCGCATGCATGTGCCCGTGATGGGGTAAAGTTATAAGCCGGTTATCCGGTTGCTTCGTACGGTGCCAGCCAATGCATAGCATGCGGGCACCGTACGTTTGTCTAGAACCACTATTGGTCCGTAAGAGAAATGGAGATGCGTATGATCGCTAAGTTCGATTCCGCCCTCGTGCCATATGTTATCGAGCAGACACCGCGCGGCGAGCGCAGCTACGATATCTATTCGCGCCTGCTCAACGACCGCATCATCTTCTTGGGCGAGGAGATCAACTCCGTCAGCGCCAACCTGGTCGTTGCCCAGCTGCTGCATCTTGAGAGCCAGGATGCCGAGAAGGATATCTCGCTCTACATCAATTCGCCCGGCGGCGAGGTCTACTCCGGCCTGGCGATTCTGGACACCATGAACTTCATCAAGCCGCAGGTCTCCACCATCTGTGTGGGCATGGCCGCGTCCATGGCTGCCGTGCTGCTCTCGGCCGGCGCCAAGGGCAAGCGCTTCTGCCTGCCGCATTCCAAGGTTATGATTCACCAGCCCAGCGGTGGTGCCCAGGGCCAGCAGACCGAGATTGAGATCGTGGCCGAGGAGATCAAGAAGACCCGTCGCGAGCTCAACCAAATCCTGTCCGACGCCTCGGGTCAGCCAATCGAGAAGGTCCAGGCCGACACCGAGCGCGATAACTACCTGACCGCTGCAGAGGCCCTCGACTACGGCCTGATCGACCGTATCGTCACCTCGCGCGACCTCGCCGCGAAGGACGCCTAGGATGGCAGGTAACATGCAGGACAACTTTGACGAGAACGGCAACCCTATCCGCTGCTCCTTCTGCGGAAAAGAGCAGGGCCAGGTCCGTCGCCTCGTAAAGGGCCCGACTAACATCTTTATCTGTGACGAGTGCGTCGCCGCCTGCTCTGAGATCCTGGAGGAGTCGCTGGCTTCGGACTTTATGGACGCCGCCCGCAACGGTAATCTCCCGGGTTTCCTCAACGACCACGGCCGGGCTGCGTCCCAGCCCGCCGTTGACCCCGAGGCCGAAGGCTTTGAGCTTGAGGACGACCGCCAGGTCATTACGCACGTTCCGACGCCGCACGAGATCTATGACGAGCTTTCGGCCTATGTTATGGGCCAGGAGGACGCTAAGCGCGCCATGTCAGTTGCCGTGTACAACCACTACCGCCGCGTGATCGAGGGCGGTGCCGCGGTGTCCGCCTTTGACGGCGGCATGGGTGCCCAGTTCGACGACGATATGGACGAGGTGGAGCTCGCCAAGTCCAACATTCTGCTGCTCGGTCCCACCGGTACCGGTAAGACGCTGCTGGCCCAGACGCTCGCGCGCATCCTCGAGGTGCCGTTTGCCATCGCCGACGCCACCGCGCTCACCGAGGCCGGCTACGTGGGCGAGGACGTGGAGAACATCCTGCTCAAGCTCATCAACGCCGCCGATGGCGACATTGAGCGCGCGCAGGTGGGCATCATCTACGTGGACGAGATCGACAAGATCGCCCGCAAGGCCGAGAACCTCTCCATCACCCGCGATGTCTCGGGCGAGGGCGTTCAGCAGGCACTGCTTAAGATTCTTGAGGGCACGGTGGCCAGCGTTCCGCCCACCGGCGGCCGCAAGCATCCCCAGCAGGAGCTGCTGCAGATCGACACGACCAACATCCTGTTCATCTGCGGCGGTGCCTTTGTGGGCCTGGACAAGATCATCGCCGATCGCGTGGGCAACAAGGGCGTGGGCTTTAACTCCGAGATTGCCGGCCCCACCTCGGTCGACGAGAATGACCTGCTGCGTCAGGTGCTCCCGCAGGACCTCAACGCCTTTGGCATGATCCCCGAGTTCGTGGGCCGTACGCCCGTCGTCACCCAGACGCAGGCGCTCGACGAGGACGACCTGGTGTCGATTCTGACCGAGCCCAAGAACGCCGTGGTGCGTCAGTACCGCAAGATGTTCCAGCTCGAGGACGTCGACCTTGAGTTTGAGGACGCGGCCCTGCACGAGATCGCCCGCATGGCGCTCGCCCGCAAGACCGGCGCCCGCGGCCTGCGCGCCATCTGTGAGGACGTGCTGCAGCAGACGATGTTCGACCTCCCCAGCGAGGAGGGTGTCGCCAAGGTCGTCGTGACCGAAGCCTCCGTAAAGGGTACCGAACAGCCCCAGCGCATCTACGGGTAAATAGCTTGAATCCAGGTCCCGCGGCAACCACCGCGGGACCTGCCATTTAGGGACAGGTTTATTTTGGTCGGTTTTATATGGGCAAATGTCATTTCCCCTGATAAAACCTGCCAAAATAAACCTGTCCCTTTTTGGCAGGTATGCCTGTGCTATTCTGTGAGATTGTCTAGTTAGTACCTTCAGACTGAAGTAATCGATACCTAAGGGGAGGAATGTAGGCCCGATTTTCGTAGATTCCGCACGAGCCGAAGACCACTTAATGTGGTCTTCGTGCGAGCCAGGACCTGACCGAGCGAAAATCGGGCCTACATTCCTCCCCGGTGGGCAAGGGAGAGATATATGGAAGAAATGCCCAAGAACTACGATCCGTCGACTAACGAGCCGGCGATCCTGCAGAAGTGGCTCGACGGCGGCTACTACAAGCGCCGCGAGGGCGTGGGCGACTGCACCGTCACCATTCCGCCTCCCAACGTGACCGGCAAGCTCCACATGGGCCACGCCACCGACGACTCCATCCAGGACGCCATCATCCGTATGGCCCGCATGCGCGGCAAGTCCACGCGCTGGGTGCTCGGCACCGACCACGCCGGTATCGCCACGCAGACCAAGGTCGACAAGAAGCTCAAGAGCGAGGGTATCAGCCGCCTGGAGATTGGCCGCGACAAGTTCGTCGACGCCTGCTGGGACTGGACCCACGAGTACGGCGGCATCATCGTCGAGCAGATCAAGCGTATGGGCTGCTCCGTCGACTTCGACAACGAGCGCTTCACCATGGACGAGGACTACGCGCAGGCCGTGCGTAAGGTCTTCTGCGACTGGTACCACGACGGCCTGATCTACCGTGGCAAGCGCATCGTCAACTGGTGCCCCAACTGCACCACTGCCATCTCGGACGACGAGGCCGAGTACAAGGACGAGAAGGGCCACTTGTGGCACCTGCGCTACCCGCTGACCGAGCCGGTCAACGGTCAGGACTACATCGTTGTCGCCACCACGCGCCCCGAGACCATGCTCGGCGACACGGGCGTCGCCGTCTCCCCGAAGGACCCCGAGAAGGCCGCCTTCGTGGGTAAGACCGTTAAGCTCCCGATCGTCAACCGCGAGATCCCCATCTTTGAGGATTGGCATGTCGACGCCAACTTCGGCTCCGGCTTCGTTAAGGTCACGCCGGCCCACGACCCCAACGACTACGCCATGGGCCAGGCCCACGACCTGCCGCAGATCAACATCTTCGACGAGCACGCGGTGGTCGTCGAGGGCTACGGCGAGTTTACCGGCATGAACCGCGATGAGTGCCGCGAGGCCGTCATCAAGTGGTTTGAGGAACACGACCTGCTCGACCACGTCGAGGAGCACGACCACTCCGTCATGCACTGCTACCGTTGCGACTCCGCCCTGGAGCCGTGGCTGTCCGAGCAGTGGTTTGTCGCCGTCGACAAGCTCAAGGGGCCGGCGCTCGACGCCGTCAACTCCGGCAAGGTCACCTTCCACCCCGCGCGCTGGACGCAGACCTACACCACCTGGATGGAGAACCTCAAGGACTGGTGCATCAGCCGTCAGCTGTGGTGGGGCCATCGCATCCCCGTGTTCTACTGCGAGGACTGCGGCTGGGAGGACGCGCTTACCGAGGACACCGACGTGTGCCCCAAGTGCGGCGGCCATCACGTCCATCAGGACGAGAACGTACTGGACACGTGGTTCAGCTCGCAGCTGTGGACCTTCGCCACGCAGGGCTGGCCGCAAAAGCCCGAGCTGCTCGAGGGCCATCACCCCACGACGGCGCTGGTCACCGCGCGCGACATCATCGCGCTGTGGGTCGCCCGCATGGTCATGAGTTCGCTGTACTTCCTGGACGAGGTGCCGTTTAAGGACGTCGTCATCTACCCGACGATCCTGGCCAAGGACGGTAGCCGCATGTCCAAGTCCAAGGGCAACGGCGTTGACCCCATGGACCTCATTGGCATGTACGGCGCCGACGCCATGCGCTACAACCTGCTGACGCTGTGCACCAACAACCAGGACGTCAAGTTCGATGCAAACATCGACAAGAAGACCAAGCAGCTCATCGATAGCCCGCGCACCGAGCAGGCCAAGAGCTTTGTGACCAAGATCTGGAACGCCAGCCGCTTCCTGCTCATGAACATGGAGGGCTACACGCCCGGCGAGCCCGTCGTGGAGACACCGGCTGACGCCTGGATGTTCAGCCGCCTGGCCAAGGCCGTGAAGATGGTCACCGAGGGCATTGAGAACTACACCTTTGGCGATATGGCCCGCGGCGTGCAGCAGTTCTTCTGGAACGAGGTCTGCGACTGGTACGTCGAGGTCACCAAGGCCCGCTTGAAGGGTGAGGGCCGTCTGCAGGCGCAGCGCAACCTGATCTTTGTGCTCGACACCTCCATTCGCCTAATGCACCCGCTTATGCCGTTTGTCACCGAGGAGATCTGGGACAACATGCCGGCGAGCGTGCTCGACCTGGACGCCGAGGGCAACGTGGATCGCGCCGAGGCGCTTATGATCGCCAAGTGGCCGGAGCCCGCCGACTACGCCAAGTACGTGGACGAGGACGCCGAGCGCGCGTTTGAGCTGTGCCGCACGGTCGTTTCCGCCGCCCGCGCCACGCGTTCGCGTTACCGCTTGAGCCCCAAGGCCGAGCTCGACGTGGTCGTGCGCGCTGGTGCCGAGGACATCGAGAAGCTCGAGAGCCTGCGCTCGACCATCGAGCCGCTGGCGAACACCGCTTCGCTGGTCATGGGCGTGGACGTCGAGAAGCCGGCTGCAAGCATTGCCGTGGTTGACAGCGGTGTCGAGGTCTTTGTGGTGCTCGAGGGCAAGGTTGACCTTTCGGCTGAGAAGGCGCGCCTGGAGAAGGAGATCGCCGCGGCGCAGAAGGAGCTCGCCGGCTGCGAGAAGACGCTCGCCAACGAGGGCTTTGTGGCTAAGGCCGCGCCCGCGGTGGTGCAGAAGAAGAGGGACCGTGCAGCTGAGCTCAAGGAGATCCTGGCGGCGCTGACTGCTCAGGTTGCTGACTTCTCGTAGGCGTTACTGGGGGACGCGGTTTGGGGCATTGCTCGCTACTGCGGACAGTCCTGCTCGCACGAAGGCCACATTAAGTGGCCTTCGGCTCGTGCGGAACTTGTATCGAGCAAAGCCCCAAACCGCTCCCATAGCGGTTTTCCGTTCCGCCGTTCTAACGACCGGCGGCTGACTCGACGCTGCAAACGCCTCTGATGGCCAATCTGCCGTTCAACTTCGGGCGCATGGGCAGAAGCCCTATGCGCCCTTGTTTCACGGCACCTTGGCTCATCAGAGGCGTTTTCGCTGACTATCCTCTACCTATACTGTTTCAATTTGCTATGAATGGCGGTTCTGAAAATGCCTAAGCGTTCTGGCTCATATGTTGTGCCGTTCTCGTTTGATTTGCTTTTGTTTGATGAGGCTGTTTCGTTGGCTGCTGATACGGGGCGGATTTCTGGGGATGCTGGGCCGTTGTTGGAGACGGTTATTGACATGCTCGATGAGCTGGGGCGTCCCGATGAGTATTTTGATTGCATTCAGGTTGCTGGTACCAATGGCAAGACTTCGACTACGCGGTTTTCGGCTGCCATCTTGCGTGGCGAGGGGCGTAAGACCGCGTTGTATACGTCGCCGCAGCTTGTGCGTTATCCCGAGCGTATGGAGGTCGATGGGCGCGTTGTGAGTGACGAGGCCTTTGCCCGTGGCGTTTCTGCCGCCGTTGAGGCGGGGCGTCGTGTGAATGCTCATCGCGTGGCGGCAGGGGAGCGCGCGTACACCATTACGCCGTTTGACCTGCTGACGGCTGCCGCACTGGTGGTGTTTGCCGAGGCTGCGGTGGATGTTGCCGTGCTCGAGGTTGGCATGGGCGGACGTTGGGATGCCACGAGTGCGACCGATCCCGTGGCCGTTGCCATTACGGGCATCGGGCTCGACCATACGCGCATCTTGGGCGATACGCTCGAGGCCATTGCGGGGGAGAAGGCTGCGGTTATTAAGCCCGGGCGCCTGGTTGTGCTGGGCGAGGGCACGCACGAGTCGAGTGTTCAGCGCGTGATGGATGCCCGTTGCCGTGAGTGCGGCATCGTGCCGCTCGTGGTGAGCCATGCCACGACCAAGGTGCCGGTGCACGTGGGCGATACGGTGGAGTTTAGCTGCACCACGCCGCGCGCGATTTATACGTCGAGTATGGTCAAGCCGGCGTATCAGCCGCAGAATGCCGCGTGCGCGATTATGCTTTGTGAGGGGTATCTGGGTCGCGAGCTCAATCATGACAAGCTCGATGCATCGCTTATGGGCTGCCCCACGCCGGGTCGTTTTGATGTCTTGGGGACCGATCCGCTCAAGTTGATCGACGCCTGCCATAACCCCCAGAGCTGCGAGAACTTTGTGAGTGCCTTGGATGAGATCGATCCGTGCGTGGAGAATCGACCCACGCTGCTGTGCGCCGCGCTGGCCGATAAGGACGTGGCGGGCATCGTCGACGTGTTGATTCCGGCCTTCCCGCGCGTGGTCGTGACTCAGACCGATTCCGATCGCGCCCTGCCGGCAAAGGAGCTTGCTGCACTTGTGGACGCGGACAAGCTGGCCGGTGTGTATCCCAGCGTGTCCGAGGCTCTCGCGGCCTTCGAGGCAGCGGGCGAGCCCTTCGTAGCAGCCGGCACCATCACCCTAGCCGGCGAAGTAGCCGGCTTGCTCCGTTAACCCATCCCCTCATCAGTTGCGGTGAAATAGTTCCTGGATTATGCCTCTGTGGGCCAATCTGGGAACCATTCCACCGCAACTTATTGAGGGGTTATTGGGGCGGGCTAGTCTAGTCGGACTGGGTCGTGGGGGTAGGCGTTGAGGATCTCGACGCCGTTCTCGGTTACTAGGGCCAGGTCCTCGATGCGGACTCCGGTGCGCCCGGGGAGGTAGATGCCCGGCTCGATGGAGAAGGTCATGCCCGGCTCGATAACCTGCTCGTTGACGAGCGAGACGTCGCCCGGCTCGTGGTCCTGCAGGCCGATCGAGTGGCCCAGGCGGTGCGTGAAGTACTTGCCGTAGCCCGCGTCCTCGATCACGTCGCGCGCGGCGCGGTCCAGATCGCACATGCGGACGCCCGGTGCGATGAGTGCTTCGGCGGCTTCGTTAGCGCGGCGCACGATGTCGTAGATACGCGCGGTTTCCTCGTCCGGCTCGCCCCAAAAGAACGTGCGCGTCATGTCGGAACAGTAGTTGCGATGGCGGCCGCCGATATCGAACAGCACCACATCGCCGCGCTTGAGCACGGTGCCGTCGGGCTCGTGATGTGGGTCGCCGGCGTTTGCGCCAAAGCTCACGATGGGCGGGAAGCTGAAGCCTTCGCAGCCGTGCTTGCGGTACAAGCCGAGCATCTGGTCGGCAATCTCGCGCTCCGTCACGCCTTCGTGGACGAGCTTAATCGCGTCGGCCATCACGGCGTCGTTGGCGGCCGAGGACACGCGCATGAGCTCCTGCTCGGCAGCGTCCTTGTACGTGCGGGCAGCGGTCACGGCAAAGTCGCCCAGGAAGAACTCGCTCGCGGCATGGCGCTCCATGAGGGGCATCAAAAAACCGGAGCGCATGACGGTGTCGATGCCGAGCGGCTTGGCTGGGTCGATCTCACTCGCGATGGCGTCAGCCACGACATTGGTATCGGAGTGGTATGCCACGCGGGCATTGTCGTACTCGGGAAGCTGATGCAGGGCGTTGACCAGGATCACCGGCTCGGCGTCGCGCGCGAGCAGTACGCCGCAAAAACGCTCGAACATATCGGCATAAAAGCCGGTCAGGTAATAAATCGACCACGGGTCATTCACAAGCAACTGTGCGCCGGGGTGCTGAGCCTCGAGCGCATCGAGCACGCGCGCCACACGCTGGTCATCGACATGTGCCATATAACGTCCTTTCGCTAGGGTGCCACCATGGTATCCCATGCCCGGCACATGGGGACGTTCCTTTTATGCCGGCACCTTGGGACACCCCTTGGCATGATTTTTCTGGGACGGAAGGCGAAATTAGCCAAAAAGCCCCATTTCAAATGGACTGGTTTTCAAAAGTATGGCGGTTTACGGGGCTGGATTACGCTTGGCTCACCATGACTGAAATGGCAAAAATAAAACCGCAGGTAGAGGGCTTGCCAAAACTCAGAAATTGCCGGTATGGATCAGGGTCTCCGAATCAGCCCCGTAAACCGGCATAGTTTTAAAATGGCACTAATTTGGCAGCAGCCTTAAATCTGGTCCAAAAGAAAGTTGCGGTGGAATAGTTCCTGGATACCGGGTTTTTGCGTAAAACAGGAACTATTTCACCGCAACTGAGGAGGGGATGGGTTGGTGGTGGGGTAGCTAAAAGAGTCCCGTCCCAAAATGACTGGTTAGGTTGGGTCGATGTCCATGCTGGCGATGAGGTCGATGTTGGTGTTTAGGAGGTTGGGGAGGATCACGTCGCCCATGCGGATGGGGGCGTTGACGACCAAGCCGCGGATGAGGTCCATCGCCTGGGCGTGGAGTTCGAGCGGGATGGCATCGGCGGTGCGGACGGGGAGCAGTGCCTCGTCGCCTCCGGACACAGCCACGGTGGTGGTGAGCACGCGCATGGGGCAGGTGAGCTCCTGACGCGCGAATTTATCGCCGCGCGGGCAGTTGTTGCCTATTACGGAGCGTACCGCCGCAACGTGGCCGTCGGCGTCACGCTCGACTTCCACGGTTAGGAGGCACTCGGACGGGCATGTGGTGCAGTTGAACTGCAGCGTCTCAATCACGTTGTCGCTCATGCTTTATGCCTCCTCTACGGGGTCGATAGATAGGACGATCTCGCTAGTGCCCAGGTCGAGCGCCTGCTGAATTACCTTTGCCGGCAGCGGGAAGCTTTCCATAACGCTTGGTTTAAACGCGCGCACCTTGCCGGCGAACAGTTCCTCGTCGCCAGCGAGAATGCGCACGCGGGCGGCATCGACCGGACGGCGCACGCGGAAGTTGAGCTTGGTGAGGCCGACGGTTGTGATGCGACCCGGAAGCGCGTAGCCGGCAATGCCGGCGGGGGACACTGTGAGCTCGCAGCCCGCGCCCACAGTGTCCACCTCGGCACCCGCGGCGCCGCCCAGCGCCCACGCCGCCGCTGCCGCGCCGGCGCGCTCGGCCTCGGTCGTCACGTTATCGGCCAGGTCGTGCACGTGCAGCACGTTGCCGCAGGCGAAGATGCCCGGCACGCCCGTCTGCAGGCTCTGGTCCACCACGGCGCCGCGTGTGCGTGGGTCCAGCTCTACGCCCGCGCCCACCGAAAGCTCGTTCTCGGGAATCAATCCCACCGAAAGCAGCAGCGTGTCACACGGGACGATGCGCTCGGTCCCCGGAATGGGTGCCAGGTGCTCATCGACCTTGCTCACCTCGACGGCTTCCACGCGGTCGTGTCCGATCACGCGCGTGACGGTCGTCGATAGATGCAGCGGAATGCCAAAATCGTCCAGGCAGTTCTTGACGTTGCGGCGCAGACCGTTGGCGTACGGCATGAGCTCGTACACGCCCTCGACCGAAATCCCCTCGAGGGTGCAGCGGCGCGCCATGATGAGCCCGATATCGCCCGAGCCCAAAATGACAGCGCGCGAGCCGGGCTTGAGGTTTTCGATATTGATGTATCGCTGCGCCAGGCCGGCCGTAAACACGCCGGCGGGACGGCTGCCGGGAATCTTGATCTCGCTGCGTGTGCGCTCGCGGCAACCCATGGCAAGGACGACTGCGCGCCCGGTGAGCCGCAGCATACCGGTGGGGCTCATGAGCGTGACGGTGTGGGCTTCGACGTCGTTCGCGCGTGGAGCGCCTGAACCCCCGTCAATCCCGATCACCATGCTGTCCAAGAACAGCGCAATGTCGGTTTCGCGCACCTGGTCGATAAACCGCTGCGCGTATTCGGGGCCGGTGAGTTCCTGCTTAAAGTGCGACAGGCCAAAGCCTGGGTGGATGCACTGGCGGAGGATTCCGCCCAGGTGCTGTTCGCGTTCCACGATGGCCACGCGTGCGCCTGCCTTGTGAGCGGAAAGTGCGGCCGCCATACCGGCAGGTCCGCCGCCGATAACGACCACGTCGAAAGTCTGTGTTGGCACGGCGCCCGCAGCAGCAATCTCGGCGTCGCGTCCAGCGTCCATCTCGATATTCGTTGCCATCCTAGCGCACCCCCTTCAAAGGTCCCTCGACCAGCCAAGAACCGGCATCCTCCAGCAATACCTCGCTGGGATCGCAGCCCAGCTCGCGCGCCAGAATCGCCACCACGCGGCTCTGGCAGAAACCGCTCTGGCATCGGCCCATGCCCGCGCGGCAGCGGCGCTTGACGCCCTCGACTGAAACCGCGCCCGGACGGCGCCGAATCGCGGCCACAATCTCTGCCTCGGGCACCGTCTCGCAGCGGCAGACGATTTGTCCCCACGCAGGGTCGGACGCAATTAGTTCTTCCTTGCGCGCGAGCGACGCACGGTCAAAGTCGTCCGGTGCGCGGCGAATCGGGTTCCAGTCAGTCCGTTCGTGCAAAACCACACCAGCCTCGCACATCACGCGTTCCATACGCTCGGCAATGGCCGGGGCGCTCGCCACGCCCGGCGACTGAATGCCCGCCGCCTGGAACAGCCCCGGCACCACGGTCGACTGCCCAATAAAGAAGTCGTTCGTCCCCTTAATGACCGGACGTCCGCCGGCAAACGCGCGCACCACGCGGCGCGTATCCAGACTGGGCACCAGCTTGCGCGCGCCGGTCAGCAACGCGTTCACATCGCCCGCGTAGGTCTGCGTGTCGCCCGGCTCGCGTACGGCGGCGGTCGCGGTGATCACGGTGTTGCCGTGCACGGTTCCCGTCACGATAACACCCTTCGATACCGGCGTGGGCACGGGGTAGAGCGGCATGAGCGCGCGCGGCTCCTTGTCCAGCACCACGATGTTTCCCTGGCGCCAGACCATCTGGAACTCCTCAGCGCCGGCCATATGCGAAATGTTTGCGGCGCCGTTACCCGCGGCGTTAATCAGATAGCGGCAACGCACATTGCCGGCGGGCGTCGTCAGCGTAAAGCGCGCATCGTCGTCCGAGCCAGCGACCTCAATCGCCTCCACCGGCGCGGAACGCATAAACGTCACGCCGTTAGCCACCGCGTTCTCCAGCGCGGCGATGGCGACCTCAAACGGGTCGACAAACCCGGTTGAGGGACACCACAACGCGCACGTCGCTTGGGCACTTGCACGCGGCTCCAGTTCGTGGATGCGCTCGGGTCCGATAATCGATAGCTTTGGCACGCCGTTGGCCAGGGCATTCTGGCACAGCTTTTCCAAGTGCTCGCGGTCCTCGTCGTTAAAGCCCAGCACCATGGAGCCCGTACGACGGAAAAGAAACCCAAGCTCCTGGGCCCACGTTCCATATAGCTCGCAGCCTCGGGCGTTGACTTGCGCCTTTACCGTGCCCGGTGCCGGATCATAGCCGGCGTGCACCAGGCCGCCGTTGGCCTTCGACGCGCCCAGCGCGATATCGTTGGCCGCCTCGACCACGCAAATGGACAGGTCATAGCGCGCGAGCTGCCGCGCGATGGCGCATCCGGTGATGCCCGCGCCCACAATCGCGATATCAAACGTTTCTGTCACTGTGCCTCCCAGACGAGTTGACAGGCTGTCAATAAGACCATCCTACGGTCTGCGTGTCCCCAGCGCGACGGCAATGCGGCGAACAGCCCCGCAATACCCGCCAACGGCAGGCGAGGGGAGGCTCAGCAACGTCAACGACCTCGTCTGCCGACAACTGCGGCAACCGTTCGTCTTGATCTGTAACAGCAAGAGGGGAATTTCGGTCCTAACTGTTACAGATTGAGATTGAAATCGGGGAGGGATTCTTCCGTCTCGATCTGTAACATCTGGGACGGTGTTTGCTGACCAACTGTTACAGATTGAGATGTTTGTGTCTGCAACGGCCCTGCGCCCAACCGTAGTCCCATATAAACAAACCCCGTGGTAAACTTGACCGGACTGTAAATATTCCGAAAGGTACACCTCAATGTCCAAATACATCTCCGAGCTCATGTCGCCGCAGCTTATGGGCGCCATCTATGCCTTTGTCGGCTTCATCATCGCCCTGTACGTGCTGTCGGTCGTCTATGTGTTCATCGACGCTCGCCGCCGCGGCGCCAGCGCCTACGTGGTATGGGGCATCATCGCCCTCATCCCGTTTGTGGGCCTCATCGCCTACCTTGTCCTTCGTCCGCACTCTTACGCGGCCGACCGCGAGGAGCAGGAGCTGGACATGGCCCTGCGCGAGCGCCAACTTGCCCAGTACGGCACCTGCCCGCAGTGCGGCGCGCCCATCGAGAAGGACTTTGTCGTCTGCCCGGTGTGCGACACCCAGGTTCGCAACGTCTGCCCCAGCTGCCATCGCCCGCTCGATGCGCACTGGAAGGTTTGCCCTTACTGCCGAACTCGCATCCAGTAACGCATCCATCGCCGGGTCGGCCGCAAGCCACGGACACCGCGCGCCTCACACAAACGCGCACCCGCCCACCGCAGCCGCCCCACACGATGAAGCATGCGTAGAAAATCGCCCGCCGTGCCATTAAGGTGCGGCGGGCGCTTGTATACCAAGGCAACCTGCCTATAATGATGCAAGTCAAAAACGCCGAGCGCATCGCACGCACTTGCATCAGGCATCCGAGAGGAGAAAACATACCCATGAAGGCACTCTACAATGACGGTTCGGTGGCCGAGCTCCCGCAGGACGAGGTCACGCACGTCATCCGCCACTCCGCCGCGCACATCATGGCGCAGGCCATCAAGCGCCTGTACCCCGAGGCCGACTTTGCCTACGGCCCCGCGACCGACAACGGCTTCTACTACGACGTCGACCTGCCCGAGGGCGTCAAGATCAGCGAGGACGACTTCCCCGCGATCGAGGCCGAGATGAAAAAGATCGTCAAGGAGAACCTCAAGTTCACCGTGTACGAGAAGCCCCGCGCCGAGGCCATCGCCCTTATGGAGGAGCGCGGCGAGAAGTACAAGGTCGAGCACATCGGCGACCTGGACGACGACGCCCGCATTACCTTCTACCAGCAGGGCGACTACATCGACATGTGCGTCGGCCCCCACATCTGCTACACCAAGGCGCTCAAGGCCTTTAAGCTCACCGGCGTCTCGGGCGCCTACTGGAAGGGCGACAAGGACAACAAGATGCTCACCCGCATCAACGGCGTCGCCTTTGCCACCAAGGAAGAGCTCGACGAGCACATGCACATGCTGGAGGAGGCCAAGAAGCGCGACCACCGCAAGATCGGCCGCGAGATGGACCTCTTTATGATGCGCGACGAGGCCCCCGGCTTCCCGTTCTTCCTGCCCAACGGCATGATCCTTAAGAACACGCTGCTGGACTACTGGCGCGAGATCCACCACAAGGCCGGCTACGTGGAGATCTCCACGCCGCTCATCATGAACAAGCAGCTGTGGAAGACCAGTGGCCACTGGGACCACTACAAGGACAACATGTACTCCACCGTCATCGACGACGAAGAGTACTGCATTAAGCCCATGAACTGCCCGGGCGGCGTGCTGGTGTACGCATCTAAGCCGCACTCCTACCGCGAGCTGCCCATCCGCGCCGGCGAGATTGGCCTGGTGCACCGCCACGAGCTGCGCGGCGCCCTGCACGGCCTGTTCCGCGTGCGCTGCTTTAACCAGGATGACGCCCACCTGTTTGTGCGCCCCGACCAGCTGACTGACGAGATCGTGGGTGTGGTCAACCTTATCGACTCCGTGTACCAGAAGTTTGGCTTTAAGTACCACGTTGAGCTTTCCACCCGCCCCGAGGACTCCATGGGCTCCGACGAGGACTGGGCTCGCGCCGAGGAGGGCCTGCGCACTGCTCTGGAGCAGCTGGGCATGGACTACGAGGTCAACGAGGGCGACGGCGCCTTCTACGGCCCCAAGATCGACTTCCACCTGGAGGACTCGCTCGGCCGTACCTGGCAGTGCGGTACCGTCCAGCTCGACTTCCAGATGCCGCTCAACTTTGACCTGGAGTACGTGGACGCCGATGGCACCAAGAAGCGCCCCATCATGCTGCACCGCGTGTGCTTTGGCTCCATCGAGCGCTTCATCGGTATTCTGATTGAGCACTTTGCGGGCAAGTTCCCCACCTGGCTGGCTCCCGTGCAGGTCAAGGCCCTGCCCGTGTCCGAGAAGAGCCGCGACTACGCCCACGAGGTGTGCGCCAAGCTGGAGGAGGCCGGCATTCGCGTGGTCTGCGACGACCGCGACGAGAAGATCGGCTACAAGATCCGCGAGGCCCGCAGCATCGACCGCGTGCCCTACATGCTCATCCTGGGCGAGAAGGAGGTCGAGGCCGGCAATATTTCCGTCCGCGATCGTTCCAACGAGACCGTTCAGATGGGCGTTGACGAGTTTGTTGCTAAGGTGCTCGAGGAGATCAAGACCCGCGCCTAACGTAAACCACACACTATCTAAAGGCGACCGTCCACAAAGGGCGGTCGCCTTTTTTAATGCCCAAACGAGAAAAAGCCGCTGATACAGCGGCTTTTTTGTTGCACAAAAAGGTACAGGTTTTTGTATCTTTCGACACAGGTCATTATACGAGCAATTTACTCGCGTTTGCGCAGATTAAGCAAAATGTACTGCCAGTAGATACATCTCCATACGCCTCTACAGAAACCTGTACTTTTGCGACTGCGCCTAGCTGCGAGCGAGAAGCCTGTTCTAAACGCCCCTGCATTTGCGTGCGTCGCAAAGCAAGAAAAGGGGGCGAGAACATGGAGCAGACAGCACGGCGCCAAGAGCAGCTGCCGGGCGCATTTAACGGCGCTACTAGCTACAGCCAGCATGGCCGCGTTCGTTGGTATCTGGTCCACACCCCCAATGGAAAAGAGCGCGAGACCTGCGAAAAGGTCCGTCGTATTATCCCGCACGAGGTGCTGCAGGACGCCTTTGTGATGCAAAAGGAGTTCTGGTTTAAGCGGGACGGCGCTTGGTCGCTCCAAACCAAACCCATGTACAAGGAATATTTCTTCGTCGCCACGCGCGATGTCGCCGCGCTCGATAAGGCTTTGGCCCAGTTGAGCTTTGGCTGTCGTATTGCCGGTAGCAGGGAGCGGGCGTACATGCCCATGCCGGACGATGCACAGGATTGGTATCGCAGCGTGCTGGACGACGACGGCGTAGTGCGCAACAGCGTTGCGCGCATAGAAGACGGCGTGTTGCACATAGAGCAGGGTCCCTTGGTGGGGCAAGAGGCCCGCGTGCACAAGATCGACCGTCGCAAGCGCTGGTGCCTGGTGGACGTGGGCGAGGGCGATTCCGGTTTTAGGGAAGTGCTTCCGCTCGACGTGCCCAGCAAAACGTAAAGGGAGACGTTGCGCCGGCAAGTTGTTCGCATTTTGAAATTATCGATTGGGGGAGCCCTGGGGGACAGGGACGTACGTTTGACTGTGGCTGCTAAGGAAATGACAGAGAGCAATGTACCCGTGGGGGCGGCGTTGATTGCTCAGGCCATGGACCGGCGCGAGGGCGCCGGCCGCTACAAGGCCATGCAATCCGTCATGGACTGGGATCGTTCGCGCCTGGCCTATCGTGCCGTTAAGCGCACGTTCGACATCGTGTTTAGCGGTGCCGTGCTTGCGATTATCGCTATTCCCAGCCTAGCGCTCGCCGTCGCAATTCGCCTGGAAAGCGAAGGTAACCCTTTCTATAGCCAGATCCGCGTCGGTCAGACTCACCCCGATGGCAGCCTGTCCACCTTCCGCATGTGGAAGTTTCGATCCATGTACAAGGACGCCGACGAGCGTCTAGGCGAGCTCAAGGAACAAAACGAGATCGCCGGCGCCATGTTCAAGATGAAGGAGGACCCGCGCGTCACAAAGATTGGCCGGTTCATCCGCAAGCACTCCATCGACGAGTTCCCGCAGTTCCTGAACGTGTTCTTGGGTCAGATGTCGGTCGTCGGTCCCAGGCCGCCGTTGCCGAATGAGGTGGCGCAGTACACCGAGTACGACTTGCAGCGCCTGGCCGTGAAGCCTGGGATTACGGGACTTTGGCAGGTAACAGAACGAAATCGCACCGGGTTCGGTGGAATGGTCCGTCGCGATTTGGAATACATCGCCAACAGATCGGTTTCGATGGACCTCAAAATCATCGTCTTAACCGTCATTGAAGTATTCACGGGAAGTGGGGCCTTTTAATGACCGGTCTACATCGTCAACTTGAATTGGAGTAATAAATGAAGATTGCTGTTGCCGGTACCGGCTACGTCGGCCTGTCCCTCGCCGTTCTGCTCTCGCAGCATAACGAGGTGCACGCGCTCGACATCGTGCCCGAGAAGGTCGAGAAGATCAATAATTACGTGTCGCCCATCCAGGACGACGAGATCGAGCGCTTCCTGGCGGAGGCCAAGGCGGGGGAGCGCGAGCTCGACCTGCACGCCACCGTCGACGTGGCCGAGGCCTACACGGGCGTCGACTACGCCGTCATCGCCACGCCGACGAACTACGATTCCGATAAGAACTTCTTCGACACCAGTTCCGTCGAGGCCGCCATCGCCGCCGTGCGCTCGGTGAACCCGGACGCCTGGATCGTCATCAAGTCGACCATCCCCGTCGGCTACACCGCGGGCCTGCGCGAGAGGCTGGGCGACAGCAAGATCTTCTTCAGCCCCGAGTTCCTGCGCGAGAGCAAGGCCCTCTACGACAACCTGCACCCCAGCCGCATCGTGGTGGGCGCGCCCAAGGACGACCCCGAGGCCGTTGAAGCTGCGGAGAAGTTCGCCGGCCTGCTCGCGCAGGGCGCCGACCCCGCCGAGCTCGAGCGCGTGAACGCCGACGGTTCCAATGGTATCCCGGAACTCGTGCTGGGCACCACCGAGGCCGAGGCGGTGAAGCTCTTCGCCAACACGTACCTGGCGCTGCGCGTCGCCTACTTCAACGAGCTCGACACCTACTGCGAGGTGCGAGGCCTCACCACCCGCGACGTCA
>CAKUEZ010000014.1 GCA_934646965.1 uncultured Collinsella sp.
TCCTGCTCGCACGAAGGCCACATTAAGTGGCCTTCGGCTCGTGCGGAACTCGCGATAAACCTTATGCCCCGCCCCTCCGGAGCCACACGGGAGCTGGGGTAACTTATTCGGGCCCGGCATTCAGAAAAGTCAGTGCAGCAAAATGGCGATGCTGATAGATGCACAAGAAAGGGGGCACGTTGTCGGAACGTGTCCCCTCTAAGTTGCGGTGGAATAGTTCTTGTTTGGCTTTTTAACTGGCCATTTAGGAACTATTTCACCGCAACTGATGGGTGGGGTGTGGGGTTAGCGCTCGTAGATGAGGTTGCCGGCTAGGTAGGTGGCTTGGACTTTGGTGGCTTGGAGCTCTTGGGGATCGATGGTGAGTGGGTTTTGGTCTAGGACTACCAGGTCGGCGTATTTGCCGGGTTCCAGACTGCCGAGATTTTGTTCGTCGCCCGCCGCGTAGGCGCTGCCCAGGGTGTAGTTGCGCAGGGCCGTTGCCGCGTCGATACGCTCGCTCGGCAGCCAGCCGCCCTCGGGCCAGTGGCTGCGGGGGTCTTGGCGCGTGATGGCCGTGTAGAGCACGTTCATGCTGGTGACGGCCGTGATGGGACTGTCGGTGCCGAAGGCCTGGCGGATGCCGCGCTGCCTATAGGTTGCGAACGGCCACATGATACGGCTGCGCTCCAGGCCCAAATCGCGCTCCGGACCACCCGGATCGAGCGTGATGTGGCAGGGCTGGCTCGAGGCAATGACGTTGAGCTTGCGCAGACGGTCGATGTCCTGAGGCAGCAGGTTCTCCAAATGCTCAAGCGTGTTGTGGCCGTGCTGGGGCAGGCCGTAGAGCTCTGCTGCCTCCTCAAAGATATCGAGCGCGGCGTGGATGGCGCCATCGCCGATAACGTGAATGCGCACGGTATGGCCGCGCTCCGCCGCCGCCAGAACCAACTTGCGCATGCGCTCGGCAGGAACCGTCAGACGACCCTGATCGCCTGGGAAGCGCGGGTTGGCATAGGGCTCAGTGAGGTATGCGGTATGCTCGCTCGACACGCCATCGAAGAACTGCTTAAAGCCCGGCGCCGAGAGCAGCGCGTTGTTCGCGTAGCGGGTCTGCAGTTCTTCTAAGCGCGATTGGTCATCCAGCAGTGTGGGGAACAGATGCGCGCGGATGCCCAACTTGCCGGCAGCCTGCAACTTATCGTAGACGTCGTCGCGGATAAAGTCGCAGCCCGGCATGGGCATGAGCGACATGTCGCAGATCGAGGTGATGCCCTGCTCGGCCATGCGCTTCATTTGGTCGGCATAGGCGCTCGCGATACGGTCCTCGCCCAGCCACTCCAGACAGCGGGGTAGCAGCTGCATGGCAGCCGCCTCGTGAGCGATACCCGTGAGCTCGCCGTTTGCGTCCTTGTCGTAGCTGCCGCCCGCCGGTGGCTCGCTATCGCGCGTGACGCCAAGCGCTTCGAGCGCGCGGCTGTTGAGCCACAGCGTATGACCGTCGCCCGAATACATAACGCAGGGGCGATCGGGGAAGGCTGCATCGAGGGAGGCCTTGGTAGGATGCTCGGGCGGGTCCCAGCGGTAATCGCGCCAGCCCTGGGTCACGACCCAGGCGTCATCGGGCAAGCCCTGGGAAAACTCGAGCGCGTGCTGTACCAGCGCTGCCTCTGACGTGCCCATATCCATGAGCATGTAGGGCGAGGATCCAACCGAGGTATGGAAGAAGTGCAGGTGCGCATCGTGGAAGCCGGGGCAGACGAATTGCTCGCCGTAGTCGACAACCGGCGTGGCGGCAGGGGCGGCGGCAATCACGTCATTGGGCGCGCCGACCGCGACGATACGATCATCTGCAATGGCAATCGCCAGCTCGCGGGTGGTATCGATACCGTCTTGCGCGGTAAAGACGTTCTTGGAGCGGATAATCCGATCGATATGCTGCATGGGCATCCCCATCTCTGGCAGGAAATTCAACACCCCCGAGTGTACTCCCCCACTCTTGCTACAAAACCCCAAGCGGCAAACGGCAACTTTGCCACGCCAAGTGGCAGGTGGCATACTGGAGAGAGCCTGTACGATTTTGCGATCGAGCCAGCAAGGAGCAAATCGACTATGACGAAAACCAAGGCACAGCAGATCATGGCGGCAACCGAGGTTCGCGCGGCAGATGACGTCACCGCGGCCATCCAGGACATCGCCGCCGAGTTTGAGCCCTACATCATCAAGCAGCGCCGTCACTTCCATAAACACCCGGAGCTGAGCCTCGCCGAGGAGCGCACGACTTCCGACATCGCAAATCAGCTCGACGCTATGAATATCCCCTACGAGCGCCCCCTCAAGACGGGCCTGGTCGCAACGCTACGCGGCACCGCGCCCGACGCCTACCGCGAGGACGGCACGCCGCGTCGCCGTATCCTGCTGCGAGCCGACATCGACGCCCTTCCCGTCACCGAGCAGACCGGCGAGGAGTTCGCCAGCGTCAACGAGGGCTGCATGCACGCCTGCGGTCACGACTGCCATATCGCCATGATGCTCGGCACGCTGCAGATTCTGCGCCACATGACCGATGACATCCACGGCGAGATCCGTATCGTGTTCCAGCCCAGCGAGGAAAACGGCCGGGGTGCAAAACTCATGATCGGTACCGGCGTACTCGATGGCGTCGACGGCGCCTACGCCGCGCATATCTGGAGCGAGGTCGACGCCGGCACCGTAAGCTGCGAGCCCGGCCCGCGCATGGCAAACACCGACTGGTTCCGCATCGACGTCCGCGGTACCTCGTGCCATGGCGCCATGCCCCAGCGCGGCCACGACGCCGTTATGGTGGCTGCCGAGATCGTCAACGCACTGCAAACCATCGTCTCGCGCGAGATCAGCCCCTACGAGCCCGCCGTCATCACCGTCGGCGAGTTGCACGGCGGTACGGCGCGCAACGTTATCGCCGGTACCGCTTACCTCGCCGGCACGGTGCGCACCTATGGCGACAAGACGCATGAGGAGATGCCCGAGCTTATGCGCCGCATCGTAGAGCACACCGCGGCAGCCCTAGGTGCCGAGGCCGAGCTTACCGATTACACCATCGCCAACTACAAGGTCGAAAACGACGCCGCCTCGAGCGAGCGCTGCCGCCAAGCTGTGCTCAAGTGCCTGGGCCCCGCGGGCGAGGGCCATTACCGCGGCACGCTTTCGGGCGAGGACTTCTCGGAGTACCTGCGTCGCGTGCCAGGCGTGCTCGCCTTTGTCGGCGCGCGCAATCCCCAGATTGGCGCGACGTACGCCCAGCATTCTTGCTTCTACAAGATCGACGAGACCGTGCTTGCCAAGGGCTCCATGGTAGCCGCTCAGTATGCCATCGACTTTTTGGCCGAGCCCACGCAAGAAGAGCTCGACGGCCCCACGATCGCCGCGGTTGCCGAGACCAACCCCGACCTGGCCGCCAAGCTGCGCTCTGCCAAGGCGACGGCCGCCGAGGCCCGCGACGCCGTGCACGACGCCCGCACCGCCCGCCACGCCGCCATCAAGGGCATTCACGATGCGCGTGCTGCCGCTCGCCACGAGGAGAAGCACGGCGAGTAGCCCTTGCGCAAGCACAATTCCCGAGTGATATAAAAGCGGGGCCGAGCGTTTTTCAACGTCCGGCCCCGCTTATGCGTTAGGCGCCCAATCTATTCCACCCCTCGTCACGGCAAATAAGAACGAAGGTACGTAAGCCAGCGTGGGGTCTCTAGATGGATGATGTCGTCGGGAACTCCGGCAGGAGCACGACCGCCAAAGAGCAGGCCCGCGTCCGCCGGATCGACGAGTCGCACAACCCAAACGGCAACGACCAGCACGCACAGGACAGCGATCACGATATCGATGCCACGCTTTACCTTGCCCGATGTCGTCTCCTCCCGCACAAATGCGAGCACAAATGCGATCGGCACCACCCAGAACAGCGGATGGTAGGCAACCGCCGCCGCAAAATCGAGGCGCAACGCCGCCAGCCAGGCCCTCGTCATGCCACATCCCGGACAGGGAATGCCCGTCATCAGACGAAACACGCAGCCGATGTCGAGCAGGTAGAGTGCAAGCCAGGCGATAAAGAGCACGCCGATGCAAGAAAGGGCGCGGCGAATGAGCTCCGCCGCGCCCTTATGTTCCTGTGTGTTGCCCACGATGCCTTAATCGTTAGGCACGAGCGCCGAGACGGGTGTTGTAGACCGTAGCCATGGCGTTGGTGTTCTTGATGATGATGTTCATGGCAAAGATAGGGCCGAGGCCGCACAGAAGCACGCCGATAATCTGCCACATAAGAACGGTGGTGCCGTTCTCCTGGAACATCAGGCCGTAGCGAGGAGCGTTGGCCTGCAGACGGTTGCCGATCTTGTAGTACCAGTAGTACGCATAGAAGCCGCAAGTCACGAACGACAGCAGGATAAACGCGGCCAGACCCGGCGTGGAATCGCCGTCGTCCTGGCACATGGTATTGATGTCGCGAGCCAGGCAATAGAGGAAGTAATACGAATAGATACCGCAGGTCACGAGGGAAAGCAGGAGCCAACCGATCAGGCTACGGTCGCTCTTAACAGGGCCATAGCCCATCGGGGCGGGCGCGGGCTGCTGGGCGTACTGCTGCTGCCCAGTGTACTGCTGCTGAGGCTGGGGCACAGGCTGAACGGCCTGAGTCGGAGCAGGCTGGGGCTGCGGCGCGGGCTGCGGCGCTGGCTGAGGCGCCGGCTGCGGGGCCGGAGCGGCAGAAGCGGCACCAACGGCTGATCCGCAAACAGGGCAGAATTTGGCATCATCCGAAATGGGAGAACCACAAGTAGGACAGAACATAACCCTCTCCTTTTCCTAAGGCGCTAGACGCCTCTAAACCTTACGTGTCTATGTTCTCAACAATAGCCGAGTTGTTGTTGCGCAACATTGCCTATTTTTTAGGAATCTGTTCCGTAACCGTTTTTTGCTCAACAGTACCGAAAAGGCACCCCGAGCCAAGGTGCTCAAGGTGCCTTTATACGCAGCGTTACTCTGCTTGATTGTTGTCGGCAGGATTGGCCTGCGGCTGGTCGGCAGCATTGGGTTCGTCAGCCGGCGTGGCGACGGCGGTCCAATCGGGTTCCGCAGGCGTGGCCTCGGGAGCCGGGGCAGGTGCAGGTGCCGGGGCAGGTGCCGGGGCAGGTGCAGGTGCAGGTGCCGGGGCAGGTGCAGGTGCCGGGGCCGGAGCGGGAGCCGGAGCAGGCGCAGCACCAGCGGCGGCCGCGGGATTGAAGCCAGCGGGAGCAGGCTTCTTCTCGCCCGGAAGCACAAACGTCAGAACATCGTCGGAGTCCTCGTCGGCCCACTCGCCAGCATGGCGCGCGGCCCAGTAACCGACAGCACGATACTTGAGCATCTTGCCAAACACATTCAGGAACACGGTGACAAAGGCGATGATCATCAAGAACAGAATGAGCGTAATGCCGCCGCCCTCAATGATAGCCTGGAGACCAGACGGACGAGAATAGTACCCGTAATAGCCGTAGCTGCTGATACCCAGCGCAGCGATAAAGCTAAAGATGGCGGTGAAGATCCACGTAATGATATTGGAGACGATGCCCGTCAAAAACTCGGGGAGAATCGAAGCACAGAACAGCTTGCCCAAGTTGGCCTTATAGGATTTCCAAACCTTCTCGAGCGAAAACGCGCTCTCCACGCGACCGACAACCGCAAAGTGCATCACAGCGGCATCGCCAAACATCTTAAAGAAGATGCCCAGCACAAACGAGACGATCAAGGCAAAGACGAGAAGGCCCATCGACCCGACGAGCGCACTCTCGAGTCCGCTCGAGCCGAAGTAATAATACGAACCGACGGCACCGATCACAACGCTCTCGATTGCCGAGAACACCACACCGATCACCGGGATAATGGCGACGAACTCGAGCACGTTCGTAATGACGGACGAGAAAATGCCCAAGCCAAACGAGGTCGAACGCAGCAGCGGACGCTCCATACCGTTATCGTCCTTGAGCGACAGATCGCGGCCCCACTCGATGCCAAAGCCGGCGCCGCACACGCTGGCGATATAGGCAAGCAAAAAGCCAATGGCCGCTGCAATACCGCCGATAACGGGGATAAACAGCACCAGTACCGAGACGACACAGATCAGCGCCGGCAAAAAGGCGATCTGGCACACGCGAACCAGGGCGCCGGGAACCTTGAGCATGTCGTTAAAGGCCTGAGCCATGCAGCCCTTGGGTACGTTCATCGCCGGCTGGGGGGCAACGAACGGCTGCGGCTGGGGCTGGGGCGCGACGAACGGCTGGCCTTGCGGCTGCGGCTGTGGCTGGGGTTGCGGCTGGGGCTGCGAAGCAGAGGCAGCAGCCTGGGGGGCCTCGGTATTCGGAGCACCGCAGACGCCGCAGAACTTGTCGTTGTCGCCCATGGGGGCGCCACACTGCGAACAGAACATCGAAATCATCCCTTCGTATCTAGAGCGAATCACCTGGATCGCAAACGATGTCTTGGCATCATTATCGCCCATTGTGGGGATAAATGCGCCCAGATGACCATTTTGCAACGCAGGCGGTGTTATTCAATGATTCGAAGAGCGTGCCTGAGCTAGTTCGTGCCGCGGAAGCCCTTGCCGACGATCTCGGAACTGTCGACGATCGTGATGAACGCGTCGGGGTCGATTTCACGAGTATAGCGACGCAGCTGCACGGCCTCGCGACGGCTCAGCACGCTCATGATCACCGTAACGCACTTGCCCGAGAAGGCGCCGTAGCCGCGGCTGATCGTTGCCGTACGGTTGAGATGCTTGACGATAAACTCCTCAACCTTACGCGGCTCGGAGCAAATAATCGTACAGACCTTGCGCAGGTGGATGCTCTCGATGGCCTTATCGACGACGAGCGTCTTGGCAAACAGGCCGAGCACGCAGTACAGGCCAACGCGTGGGCCGTACAAGAAAGCCGCGATGGTCACGATGCCAATATCGACCAACAGCAGAGCGCGGCCGATCTCGAGCGTCGTGCGACGCTTGAGGATCATGGCGAGAATATCCGTGCCGCCCGTCGAGGCGCCAATGTCAAAGACGATGGCGCTACCCAGCGCCGGCAAGATAACGGCAAAGCACAGGTCGAGCCACATATCGCCCGTCAGCGAAACATCGGTGGGAATAAAGAGCTCAAACAGCGAAACGTAGGCCGAAAGCGCAAACGAGGCAAAAACGCTCCAAAGAATTGCCTTGCGATCCAAGAAAATGAAGCCCAGGACGACCAGGACCGCGTTGATGATCCACATAAAGACGCCGACCGGCAGGGTCGGGAACAGCGTGGATAGGATGACCGATACGCCCGAGGTGCCGCCGAAGGCAAAGTGGTTGGGAGTTTTAAAAGCCACGATGGCGAACGCCGTGAGGATCAAACCCAGGTTGAGCTCGGCAAAAAAGCGCGGAAAGCCTGGCTCCTGGCTGCGCTTGCGGCCGGCGCGCTCGCCACGTTCGATATCCTCGCGACCGACAACGCGCTCCATCGGCACCACCGGAGGACGATGCACCTCCTCGGCGGCACGCGACGCCGCCTCTGCCGCAGCGACCTCAATCGCCCATGCCTTACTTTCGGTCTCGTGTTCGTCGGCCATTACGGCAACCCCTCGTTAACAATTTGGAAACAATGCGCCCATTAGGGTAACGCGGAACGCGAAGATTGCAACCCTTAGTTAGACGAGCGGCATGGCTGCATCGAGGGCATATAGAAAACGGCCGACCGCGCTTTTGCTTGCGCGGTCGGCCGTTTGGCGTTTTCGCAGATAAAACCTGCCAAAATAAACCTGTCCCTTTTTGGAAGGTTATTCGTGCTGGCTGGCGTGGTGCTCGTACTCCTCGGGGGTGATGACATCCTCGATGCGCAGGTTGATTCCTGCCACCTCAAGGCCAGTCATCGCGGCCAGACGCTCGGTGACACGTGCCTTAACGTCGTCAAAGATCGCGGGCGCATAGGCACCATACTCGATAATGACCGAGATATTGACGACCACGCGGTTGTCATCGGTGACCTCGACCGTCACGCCCTTGGTCAGATTCTCGGCACCAAACTGCTCCTGCACAAAGTGCATGAGGTTGCCCTTCATGCCCAGCACGTGAGGCACCTCGCGGGTGGCCATGGCGACAATCTTCTCGATCACGCCGTTGGAATAGGTCAGCGAGTCCTCGGACTCATCCGCCTCCTCGTCGTCCTCATCCGGCTCGTCTTCGGGCTCGGACTCGGCAAGGGTCTGGTCCTCGAGCGTTACGTCCTCGGCATCGGCGGCGACGGCTTCGCTCGCCTCAAGCTCGGTATCGGCCACATCGACCTTCGTATTAAAAGCCATGGTTCCTCCTTATGCCTGCCGCGGATGCGACAGTCGAATACGTATTAGCGGCCGTTAAACAGACGGCCGAAGAAGTTGACGATACCGTTCTCGCCATCGCGGATCTGACCGATCACGGCACCGATCAGCACAAAGAATGCGATGACGAGCGTATCCCACAGGCCCAACGTAAGTACCAGCACCGCAAGGATAAAGCCGGCGACGGCACCAAGTGTAGTGTTGGGATGGCGCACGGCATAGCTCCAGATGGCAGCGCCCGTGCCCTTGATGAGACCCATGGCCTCGTCAAAGTCGTTGGCGGCAGCGTCATGCGTTTCGGTGGCCTCTGGCTTGGTATCGGCCGCCTCGCTTGCCGGCGTGGCGCTCTGGTCGATCGTCAGGCGCGGCGTGCGGACGGTCTTGTCTTGATTGGTATCACTCACCGGAAACCTCCACGGTCTGGACGGTAGTCTTGGACGGCAAAAAACGGACGCGCGCGGTCGTGCCCGACGTGCCGAGCATGGTGTCGCATGCCTGCTCGATGCGCTGCTGCATCGCGGTGGCAAGGGAAGCCACGTCCTTATCGTCAAGCGCGATGGCCTCGACCTTAAAGCGGACGCGCGATTCGTCGGCACCTTGGACGCGTGCCTCGACGTGCTCGACCATGACGCGGTCGTCACGCTCGGCTGCAGCGCGGGCGCACGATGACAGAGCCGCGAGGGTGACCTCGATATTGCGCTCCCCTGCCGGATGCACGCAGGACGGCTCGCGGCGGGCGAACATCAGGCGGAAAAAGCTCACCAGTACGCCAAGTGCCACAACGCCGGCACACACCGTGACGACGATGCGCGGCATGGGGTCGCGCATCAGCAGCATAATGCGATACGTATACGGCCCCCAAAACTGGCAAACAAGCGTGCCCAGCGCCACGATGGCGGCGGCAAGGTACACGATTGCTAGGGCTCGTTTGAGCACGCGCATGCGGCGCTCCTTTCGGGTCTCGGTCCACAGGATGCAAACGGTTCGCATCATTATAAAAGAGCCGGGTCCGGTGCCATACGCACGCGGATCCGGCTCATCTATTCCACGAGGCTTGCATGCTCGCTTCATTATGCCCAGATATGCACGGCTTAACCCGTGCGGGCGCTACTCCTCCTCGAGGGCAGCGATGACCTCGTCGGTCATGTCCATGGTGCTGTAGACGTCCTGGACGTCGTCGAGCTCCTCGAGGCGGTCGATGAGGCGCTGGACCTTCTTGGCGTCGGCGCCGGAGACCTCGGTCGGGGTGGTCGGGACCATGGTGGTCTCGGAACCCTTGACCTGGATGCCCTGCTCCTCGAGCGCCTTGGAAACAGCCATGACGTCGTTAGCGGCGGTCCAGACGATCCACTCCTCGCCGGCGTCCTCGTAATCGTCGCCACCGGCCTCGGCGATAGCCATCATGAACTCTTCCTCGTCACCGGCAGCACCGTTGGCGATCATGGTCTCCTTCTTGGCGTTCTCGTCCAGGATCTCCTTGGCGACCACGATCTGGCCCTTGCGCTCAAACTGGAAGGCGACGGAGCCGGAGGTGCCCAGGTTGCCACCAGCGTGGGAGAAGGCGGAACGGACGTCGGCAGCGGTACGGTTGCGGTTGTCGGTCAGGCAGTCGACGTAGACGGCGACACCGGCGGGACCATAGCCCTCGTACACGATGTTCTCGTAGACGGCGGCATCGGCACCCGAGCCAAATGCCTTATCGATAGCGGACTTGATCTTGTCCTTAGGCATGGACTGAGCCTTAGCCTTGGCAACGGCAGCAGCAAGGCTGGCGTTGTTCTCGGGCAGCGGGTCGCCGCCGAGACGGGCAGCAACGGTGATGTTGCGGCTCAGCTTGGAGAAGAGGGCGGAACGCTTGGCGTCCTGCGCGCCCTTACGATGCTTGGTTGTGGCCCACTTAGAGTGTCCGGACATACGTGTCTCCTATCGGTTTCGACCTAAAGCCCAGCGCAGATGCTCGGGCAATATAAACAAACGTCGTTATGATATACCTACTGGCCTGCGAGATAAACCCCAAAATGAAGGCGTCGTGATGATACAAGTCTCTGGTGCAAGATAACCTGACCCCAATGCACCAAGTTAGGACCAGAGGAGGTCGCTGCGCGTGATGGTGGCGCCAATGGCAAAGGGCATGCAGGCGATGACCGGGTACAGGTAGCGCATGTAGGTCGAGCCGTTGCAGGGACCGATCAGGCACACGGCGAGCACGCCCAGCAACGGTACCCAAATGGCCAGCGCCCGCCATGAACGGCGACGCAGCAGGTAGATCACGACGGCAATCATGATCCATACATAAGTGGCCGAGCTCATGGTGAGCGAGATAAACGGGATGCGCTGCACCGCCACCCGATACAGGTTGACCAGATGGCCGCACCACCGCACCGCCTTGCTATCGACGGGGTGAAAGTCGAAATACTTGAGATTGTCGGGGCGGGCCATGATCTCGGCACTTCGCGCCGTGCTGTAGACCCAGGCATCGCGAGCGCTCGGATAAAAGTACCCGTAGTAGTTATTGATAAGGGCCGAGATGTAGCACTCGGGATCCTTTTTGAACATCTGGGCCCACACCTCAAAATAGGCGTCGATGTCCTCCTGCGAGGCATACTCATTAAAGCAGTTCTTGACGGCATCGGACTTGTCGGGATTGTACCGACGACCGAGGTTCTCGTACTTGAGGACGCGATCGATTACAGCGCGCTCCTCGTCGGTCACCAAGCCATCGCAAGGAGCCTCCACGACGGTACCGTCCTCCTTAACCGTGGGATTGACACCCGAGTTAAGGCCGTCGTGTTTTTGCACAAATCGCGCCGTCTGCTGGAACGGAATCGAAAGCACCTCGCGCTTGGAGCCGGGCGTGATATCGTGCGCCGGCATAAAGACCTTGGTGAAGTACATATTGGAGGCAAGGCAGAGCGCCAGTACCGCAAGTACGCCAACCCAGCGCAGGCGCGGCACGCGAAGCGCGGGCACAGCATCGGTCTGCTTGGCAGCATGACGGGCCGCATGCGTGTCCCAAGCGCAAAACGCCGCCGCGATTACGCATGCCGCCAGCGGAAACACCAGACCGCCGTTACGCAAAAACGTGGAGCCCATGGCACCCAGGGCGAGCAGCAACCAGTCATGGCGCGCAAAGAGCACGGGCTCGGGCTCGCCCACCCGCTCAACATTCATATCGCGACGAGGCAGGCCGCAAGCCACGAGCTTAACGGTCTGCACCAGTAGCAGCAAAAACGCGTCGGCAAAGACCACGTCTTTGGTGAGCAGCGCCGCGTAGTTGGAGAACATCGGCATAAACGCAAAGAACAGCAGCGCTATACCGCGAATGGGCATGCCGACGCCAAACTTTCGCAGCGACGAGATGGAATACGCCATGCACGCGGCGGTAATCAAAAATTGTGCGCAGGTATAGATAATGAGGCCCGCGTTGGCGCTGTTGAACAGCGATAGGCCCAGCTGCACGCACGAGCCGATGATGGCCGTGTGGACGACGGGGTGATGCCCGTTGAGCAGCACATTGGGGTTGAGCAGGCGCAAGTAGTCGCTCGTGCCGTTGGGATAGTTGAACCACTGGCGAATCTGCGCGCCCGTGTCTCCCATAAAGAGTCCAGGCAGCGAGGCGATAAGTGTTGGCGCCCAAGCAATTACGAGCACTAGAAAGGGACCTGCGAAGGGATGCGTCGAGAGCACGCTGTGGGCTACGCGCCACACGCGGCCAAAGTGGGCCTCCGAAAACGGAATGCGACGGGAGCTCAGCCAGTCGAGGCACTCAAAGGCCAGGTAGAAGGCAACGACCGCCAAGAGCATCCAGCCCGCGCCGCTAATCCAGGCGCAGACGATGCGCGCTTTGTCGCCGAGCACGATCTCGGCCGAGTCGGTGAGATCGTAGCTGCGGCCGAACACCATGCAGATGGCAAAGAACAGCGAGGGCAGGATTACCGAGGGGCGCCAGGCATCGCCGCGACCAAAAAATACGTAGCGAAACGGCAGCGTGAGCAGGCAGGCAAGCGCGAGCAGCATGACCGCGTCGGTGTGGCCGGCAAACGAGAGGAGCACCTCGTAGCACACGTACAGCATGCCCGAGGCCTGCGGATCGATTGCCAGGACCGCATTGCTCGACACCGGGGCGGGGTCGATGGAAAACGCCGTGGTCGCCAACAGCGCAAGCATAAATGCAATGAACGTCTGCTTGGCGGGGTAGCGCTTAAACCAGACGATGCGGGCGGCGTCGCGCGCGGCTGTTGTGGAGAGATTGGGATCCTTCACAGTCCAAAAAGCCTTTCTAGAAACCTGCCAAAAAGGGACAGGTTTATTTTGGCAGGTTTTATCTGGGGAAACGTTACGGTTCTGTCATCGTTGCCCAGTGAACCACCACAAAGGTGCCTGTCCCCTTTGTGGTGGTTTTGGTGGTTAGGCGTCCAGGTAGACGCGCTGGGGGCGGTTGCGGCGTCGGGCGAAGATGATGAGCGCCAGGCCTGCGAACACGAGCGGCAAGCTCAACAGCTGACCCATCGTGATAACGCCGCCCAGCAGATAACCCAGCTGGGCATCGGGTACGCGCACAAACTCGACGAGGAAACGGACAATGCCGTACCCCATTACGAACACGCCCATAAACGTGCCCTGGGGCAGCAGCGGCTTTTTGCGGCTGAGCACCTGCAAAACGCAAAAGAGCACGATGCCCTCTAGAAATGCCTCATAGAGCTGGGAGGGATGGCGCGGCATATCGCCCGCGGTACCACCAAAGACCACGCCCCAGGGCAGATCGGTCGGCTTGCCCCACAGTTCGCCGTTGACAAAGTTGGCGCACCGACCGAGGCACAGGGCCAGCGGAGCGCCGATCACGGCAAGGTCGGCGATGGTCCATGCATCGAGCCTATACATGCGGCACACGATGATGCCGCCCAAGATGCCACCGACCAGGCCGCCGTGAAAGCTCATGCCGCCCTCGTTGGTGGCAAAAATCTCGAGCGGATGGGCCCAGTAGTAACCATCACCGTAAAAGACGACGTAAAACAAGCGCGCGCCGATGATAAGGCCAAAGACCGCGCCGACCACGACGCTCGTCAGGTCATCAATCGTGATATTGAAACCCCAGCGGCGCTGCGTGCGGTACATAACGACCGCCGTAAGCAGGGCGCCAACCACATAGGCCAGACCATACCAGTAGATCGTGATGGGGCCCGCCGAAATTGCGACGGGATCAAGCATATGGTAGAGGTCGTTGAGCATATCGATCCCCCTGCTCCCTACATACAAATGCGGCCGCGGGCCTTGCGCTCGCAGCCGCATATCTGGGCGTAACGTCTATGCGGAGCATGACGTCCACAGCTTTCGCATCTTAGAACGGCGCGTACTCGTCGTACAGGTCGTCGGTCTCGCCAGAGGCATTGACCTGCTCGACGCGGGTAACGCCGGGCACGTGCTCCTTCAGGATGCGCTCGATACCCATGGACAGGGTCAGCGAGCTCATGGGGCAGCCGGCGCAGGCGCCCTGCAGCTCCAGCTTGACGACGCCCTCGTCATCGACGCCCACATACTCCATATCGCCGCCATCGGCCTGCAGGTTGGGGCGAATCTCTTCAAGAACCTTCTTAAGCAGCTCTTCGTTAACAGCCACAGGGGCTCCTTTCTCACAATAACGCGGGCACGCCCGCGGACAGGGGCTATGTTACTACAGCCATGTACCCGCTTAGGCGCCAGCCATGCGCGCGGACACGACTTTCACGAGCAGTCAATTTGGGACGGGGCTATTTTTGCTGCGTTCGTCGCCAGATAGCGTTGGCACGCGCTACTGCTGAGCCTGCTCCCCGGTACCAATCTGGACATCGACGATCACCTGGCGGTAGCTGATGCCGCAGGAGTCGAGGATACGACGGCTGATACGGCCGTCGTCGGTATCGGCATACTTGTTGTCCAGGTAGACAACCTCGCCTACACCTACCTGTGCCAGAATCTTGGCACAGTCGTGGCACGGGAACAGCGTGACGTAGACCGTGGAACCCTCGAGGTCTTTGAGCGAGCCGCGGTAGTTGAGCACGGCGTTTGCCTCGGCATGCACCACGTAGTTGTGCTTGTCCTGCAGCGGATCGTCGCTCGTTCCCCACGGGAAAAAGTCGTCGTTGAGCGCCGAGGGCGTGCCGTTGTAGCCCACCGAAAGGATGCGGTGGTTGGTGCTGGCAATGCACGCGCCCACCTGTGTGTTGGGGTCCTTGCTGCGGCGCTGTGCGGCAATGGCCACACTCATAAAGAACTCGTCCCAGCT
This sequence comes from uncultured Collinsella sp., assembly GCA_934646965.1. GTDB lineage: Bacteria > Actinomycetota > Coriobacteriia > Coriobacteriales > Coriobacteriaceae > Collinsella. The sequence goes on from CAKUEZ010000014.1 coordinate 14,597, forward strand.
AATGACGTCGCGGCGCTTGCCCGACGCGGTTTGATGAAGATCGTCCGACATGGCAGACACCTCCGTAATCGCAATAGTTTGACCCATTGTAGCAGGTGAAAGGTGGGGGCGTTTTTGTCCCACCAGCCCCTTGCCCTACGCGCGGCGGGGCTTTTGGTTGATGTGGTAGAGCTCGGCGAGACCCCGCAGCGTCAGCGCGTCGTCAACCGTCAGGCTGTGACCGACCAGCGCCGCGAGCGCCTCGGCATCGTCGCCAGTAATGACAATGGGCACGCCGCCCTCGCTCGCGGCCTTGGTCGCGCGCATCTCGGCGAGCACCATGTCGAGCATGCCGTCGATGCGTGCCACCTCGCCCAAAACCACGCCCGAGCGCATGGCCTCGCGCGTATTGCGGCCGATGACGTGCGTCGGCGCCGAAGGCTCAACCTGCGGCAGGCGCGCCGCAGCGGCAGAGAGCGAGCGGGCGCCGAGCGCCAGCCCCGGCGCGATAACGCCGCCGACAAAGGTGCCGCGCGCGTCGATGACCTCGATATTGGTCGTCGTGCCCAGGTCGATGACGATGCACGGCGAGCCGTAGACAGCGCGGGCCGCCACGGCGTCGGCGATGCGGTCGGGGCCGATCTCGGCCGGGTCATCGTAGTGTACGGGCATACCGGTCTTGAGCCCCGGTCCCACGGTGAGCACGCGTCCCGTGCAGGTGCGGGAAAGTGCCGCCTTCCACGGGCGTTCGAGTGCCGGCACCACGCAGCTCAGCACGGCCGACGCGGGAACAAGTGCACCCGGCATACCCGCATCGGCGGCGAGCGCGCCCATGACCTGCACGAGACGCATGCGAGCCTCGTCTGCTGTGATGCGCGCCGGCGTGGTGATCTCGCACGTCGCAAGCGGGCATTCCTGCGCCGCGGCCGAGTCCTCGGCAAAAAGGCCAAAGCGAATGAACGTGTTGCCCACGTCGACCGTCAATATATATGCGCACCCATTAAGCATCGTCGGCACTCCTTTCGTCTGTCCAGCAGTATATCGCCTACCTAAACCAGTCATCCCAAAATGACTAGCTTGCGGCTATACTGGTGCGCGGTCGTTTGCGAGCTCACGCGGCGGCCCTTGGTAACCCGACTTCCCGCGCCGTATCCGTAACGGCGCTCCCGGGGGAAGCGGATATACGCAAAGGAGTTATATATGAGCAATCCCTCGAACCGCGCCTCGATGCGCGGGCAGCTCACGCTGCGCGGCGTCGTCATCGGCGTCCTTGGCTGCGTGATTATCACGGCAAGCTCGGCCTACACGGCGCTCAAGATGGGCGCACTCCCCTGGCCGATCGTCTTCGCTGCCGTCATCTCGCTGTTCTTCCTTAAGCTCATGGGCAACGCCAGCCTCAACGAGGCCAACGTCACCCACACCATCATGTCCGCGGGCGCCATGGTCGCCGGCGGCCTGGCGTTTACCATCCCCGGCGCCTGGATGCTGGGCTATGCCGACCAGATCAGCTGGCTCGACATGTTTATCGTGGCACTCGCCGGCACCATCTTGGGCCTGCTGGCAACGGCACTCATCCACCGTCACTTTATCGTGGATGCCGCGCTTGAGTTCCCCACCGGCAACGCCGCAGCTCAGACCCTGCGCGCGACCGAGGCCGGCGGCAAGACCGGCAAGCAGCTCTTTGGCTCCATGGCCCTCGCCGGCATCTACAGCGTGCTTCGCGATGCCCTGGGCGTGGTGCCCAGCATGCTGTGCACGCTCAACATCCCCGGCGTGACCTTTGGCATCTATAACTCGCCCATGCTGCTCTCCGTCGGCTTCCTTGTGGGCTTCGCCCCGGTCGCTTTCTGGTTTGCCGGCGCCCTGCTGGGCAACTTTGGCATCATCGTCGGCGGCACCGCCGCCGGCCTGTTCGACGTTATGACCGCACAGGGCATTGTTAAGTCCCTGGGTATGGGCCTCATGATGGGCTTTGGCGTCGCCGTCGTCCTTAAGGACATCCTGCCGCAGGTCGCCGGCATCGTCCGCGGTCTTGCCGCCGACAGCTCCACCGACACCGACGAGCAGTCGCTCATCTCGGGCTCCCTTAAGCTCGACGCCGGCATCATCGGCCTGGGCGCTGCCGCCATCGCCGTGATCATCGCCATCGTGCTCGACCTTGGCCCCGTCCCGGCCGTCATCGTCACGCTGTTCACCTTTGTTACCACCATCATGAGCGCGCAGAGCTGCGGCCAGACGGGCATCGACCCCATGGAGATCTTTGGCCTCATCGTCATGCTCATCGTGGCGGCTTGCGCTCAGATCGCCCAGGTTAAGCTGTTCTTTATCGCCGGCATCGTGGCCGTGGCGTGCGGCCTTGCGGGCGACGTCATGAACGACTTTAAGGCCGGCGCTGTGCTGGGCACCAACCCGCGCGCGCAGTGGATCGGCCAGGCCATTGGCGGCATCGTGGGCGCCCTGGTCGCCGCCGCCGTCATGGTCGCGCTCGTCACCGCCTATGGTCCGGACGCCTTTGGCCCCGACAAGAGCTTCGTTGCCGCGCAGGCGAGCGTCGTCGCCACCATGGTCTCGGGTATTCCGAGCGTGCCGTGGTTCGTGGGCGGCTTTATCGCCGGCATCGTCATGTACTGGCTCGGCATTCCGGCTATGATGATCGGCCTGGGCGTGTACCTGCCGTTCTACATGTCGCTCACGGCCTTCCTGGGCTCCTGCGTCAAGCTCGCCTACGACAAGTGGTCCGCCCACCGCGATGCCACGGCCGGTCTTTCGGACGAGGAGAAGGCTGCCAAGGACGCCGCCTTCCAGGAGCAGGGCCTGGTTGTCGCCAGCGGCCTACTCGGTGGCGAATCCATCGTCGGCGTTATCCTGGCGTTTGTCTCTGTTGGCTTGAGCCTGCTGGGGTAAGCTGAGCAGTCACTCGCCAGCAATCATATTGCCTACGGCTTGCCCGGCCGGTAGCTTTCGCGGCTGTCGACCGGGCGTTTTTATGCCGAAAAATAAACGCCGGCGCGCTGCTTTGGACAGCACGCCGGCCTTGTCGGTTGGTTTTAGCTATCGAGATAGCCCACTACCAACCCCAGTTCATTGCAGAGTCAGTGCTCAGAGTACTACATCTGCTTGCGACGACGATCGCTCAGCGTCACGCCTGCAGCCACGAGCGTAATACCGCCGATGACGAAGACCTCGCCCGCAAGCGCGGAGCTGTCGCCGGTCTGGGCGAGCGCGCCATCCGCGGTCTGCTTCTTGGCAGCAGGCGCTTTTGCGGCAGCCTGCGTAACCTGGGGCTTGGCCTGCGTCTCGGCCTTGGGATGATACTTGTCGTACTCGGCCTGTGCAGCGGCAAGGGCGTCCTTGGCGTCGTTAAGCTCTGCCAGCACGATGGCGAAGGTGTTGTTGGCGTCGGCCAGCTTGGCATCGGCGTCGGTCTTGACCTGCCTCAGACCCGTCTCGGCATCGACGGCCGCCTTGTAGCGAGCATAGGCAGCGTCGAGCTTGGGCAGCTGATTTTGTGCCGTCCAGCCTGCGTTGAATACCGTTACGCCCGCGGCAAGGGAAGCCTCGTGGTCGACGTGCTCAAGATCGGCCTGGAGGGCTTGATCGGCTGCAAGCTCGGTCTTAGCAGCGTCGATGGCCTGCTCGGCGTCCGCGACCGCCTGGTTGGCGGCAGCGAGCTGCTGCTGAGCAGCATCCGCACCGGCAACAGCGGCGTCATGGGTGGCCTTGGCATCGTCAAGCGCCTTCTGAGCTGCGGCATAGCGCTGGAATGCGGCATTCGCGGTATCAAGAGCCGTCTGGGCGGCAGTCGCCTCCTGCTGCGCAGCGGCAAGCGCCCGCTTCTTGTTCGCGACTTCCTGCTGCGCGTCCGAAAGGGCCGTTGCTGCGGCGGCCGTTACAGCCTTGGCGTCGTTAACGCCAGCCTGCGCGGCGGCGTCGGCTTCCTTTGCCTTGCTATACGCCTCGTTAGCCCGATCGGACTCTTCCTTGGCAGCGCCTCGCTTGCCGATGAGGTCCTTGACCGAAGCGGTGGCGTTGCCATACGCCTCGTTGGCCTGATCAGACTTTGCCTTGGCAGCATCGCGGGCGCTGCGGGCTTTGGCCTTGCGAGTAGAGGCCTCGGTGGCCTTCGTCTGACAGTCGGCCAGCGTGGCGTTGGCGGCATCGAGGGCTGCCTGGGCAGTAGCCGCCTCGCTCTTGGCAGTGTTAAGGTTCTGCTGGAGAGCGTCGATGTCAATGCCAGAGCCATCAAGCTCGCTCTTTGCGGCATCATAGGCGGCCTTGGCGGTTGCGGTGGCAGTCTGAGCTTTCTCGTACTCGCCCTTGGCGGTGTTCATGTCCGAATTTGCCGCAATAAAGGAATCTTGAGCACCGAACTGCTTATTGAGCGCATCATTATAGGCAGCATTAGCAGTTCCAAACTTCTTTTGCGCATCGGCAAGCTTACTCTGAAGCTCCTTGAGCTGCTGCTTTTGTGCCTGAGTGCCGCCGGCGCTATAAGCAGAGTCGATATAGTCGTTCACAAGCTTTTTGAACTCGGAGACGGTGAAATCGGCCTGTGTGGAATCTGTGCTGTAATCGAAGATCGTCACCATCGCCTCGACATTCTTACCGCTGCCGGTCGCAATGCCAATTGCCTTATTAGACGAATCAATAATGTTGAGATAGTGCCCGCAAGCATCATTGTTGGGGTTACCATGCTCGTCATAAGTGCCGAGAAATACCTTGGCGTCTCCATAATAGACGGAAGCCGCATGATAGCGATTTGCTATAAGAAATTGTCCTTCCTCGCTATCTTCTCCGTACTTCTTAATCCAATTGTCGTAGTTATTTTTCTCCTCCGTATAGAGACCGGTATAGGGCCAGCCAAGCGTATCAACGGTCTCGCCTCCCATGTAGACACCGCCACCGCTGGCAAGGTTCTCGCTAGTATCGACATACCAATTCGAGTGTCCCCACTTGTTCGACGAATAGGATGCGTTGAGGGCCGCCGCGGCCGTCATACGGAGGCTAACACTGAGTTCTGACTGACCATTGGCCTTGCGAATGTTGTTCTGAGTATCGAGATAAGTAAGCGCGTTGCGCAGCTGCTCGAGGGAAAGCGGGTTGGCGTCACGGGACATATCCTGATCGACGCAGCTGTCATACCAACCGGCCTTGTTAATAACACCCGTGAGCATGCCCTGTGCATTAACGGCATTCGCCTTCTGCTGGGCAGTGAAATCGCTGCTGTTGCTAATGTAGGCCATAAAACCGAGCATGCCATTATTGATGATGTCTTGATCGACGGTCATGTTGGATTTGAGCTCGGCAATCTGCTGCTCCAAGGCAGTCACCTGGGCAGCCGCGGCATCGCTGACTTCCTCTGCAGCGTCAGCGGCATCGCATGCTGCCTTGTACTCGGCACGCTTATCATCCCTGTCCTTCACGGCCTGATCGTAGGCAGCCTTCTTGTCTGCCTCGGTCTGCTGGGCCTGCTCATAGGCTGCCTTGGCGGTGTTGTACTTGTTGGTCAGCGCGCCGAGCTTGCTGTTGGCATCGTCGTATGCCGTCTGCGCAGACGACACGGCGGCGTTCGCGACATCGGCCTTTTGCTGCGCTGCGGCAGCAGCGGCCTGGGCGGCCTGAAGATTTGTCTGAGCGGTCGCGTCGGCAGCCGTCGCGGCATCCAGCTCGGTCCGCGCAGCCGCGAGCTCGCCAGCGGCAGTGTTCTTGGCGGCCTTGAGCGCGTTCAGATCGACACCCGTGCCCGAGGTCGCGGCATCGAGCGCAGCCTGCGCGTCGTTCAGCTTAGCCTGAGCGCTGTCACGCGCGGCGGTCGCAGCGGCGAGGGTAGCAGCGGTCTGCTGTTTCTTGGCCTGGGCAGCCGTCAGAGCAGCCTCGGCATCGCTCTTTGCCTGCTCGGCGTTGGCAGTAGCGGACTTAGCCGCAGCGAGCTCATCCTCAGCCGTCTTCACCGCGGCATTCGCGGCATCAAGCTTTGCCTGCGCATCCTCGACGGCCTTCTTGGCGGCCTCGTACTTGTCCATACCCATGGCCTCGAGCTTAGCTTGGGCCTCATCAAGTGCCTTCTTAGCATCGGCCTGCTTGGCCTTGGCATCCTCGAGCGCCTGAGTCTTATCCGCAACGCTCTTGTTGGCCTGATCGAGCTGGTCGTTTAGATCGCCCAGCTTCTTTTGCTGCTGCTCGGCTTTGTCGACAGCCGCCTTGAGCTCGTCGATTTTCTCCTGGAGCGCGGCGACTTCCGCCGCGTTCTGCTCGGCCGCGTTATCGGTCACGGCCTGCGAAGCCTGGTCATTTTTCTGCTGAGCCTGCTGCTGTGCTTTACCCGCGGCATCGGCCTTCTTTTGAGCCGCATCGTAGGCCGCCTTGGCAGCCTCGAACTGCTTTGCCGACTCCTCGGCCAGCTGCTCCGCCGTTTTCGCAACCGCCTGATTGCCGGCAACGACGGTACTCTCGATGGGACTTTCGCCCTTCACGGCATCGGTGGCATCACCAGCCGGCGCAGCGATTGCCGCCAGCGGCGACATAAGCGGCTGGGCGATGAGGCCCGCCGTCAGAACGGTTGCGACGGCGCGGTTGGCGACACCCCTCACGTTGACGGTCTTGGCCGGAGACGAAAGATGCTTTGGACTGTACTTTGCCATGTTGTGCTCCCTTCGACACAACGCGAATTGCGTTACCGCGAATATAGGGCCGCAATTTTCGGTCTTTGTTGCGCAACAATGCGGACAGCCTGCCGATTCGGTTGTTCAACAGCTTTCGACACATTTCCGTCATATATGTAGTTGTGATTGGAGCATATTGCGGGGTGTCACTGGACGCGGGGAAGCTGTCCAGTCGACCTTGCCCCATGCCACGGCATCCGTTTTGCCTGTCCCGGTGTAGAGTAATACCAGCAAGCACGACGTGGCCCGTGCCGGAACGAGGAGAACATGGAACTCGACAAGCAACAGATCAAGCGACTGCGCGAACGCCATCACCGGCGCCACGGCATCCGCCCCGCCCATAGCGAGGCCATGGAGAACGTCACCCGCTTCCTTAAGCAGGCGTTCAACATTCGTGAGGGGCGCGCGCCCTACCACGTGATCCGCAAGCGCTTTGTAAACGGAGCGCGCCTGACCGGCTCGCATCTGTGTATCCTCATCATCGCCATGCTGATCGCGAGCATCGGTCTCGATATCGACTCGGACATCGCCATCGTGGGCGCCATGCTCATCTGCCCGCTCATGGGCTCGGTCCTTGCCATGGCATACGGTATCGCCACGCTCGACCGCGAAATTACCATCGAGGCCGTCGCCGGCCTAGCGTTGCAAATGGCCTTTTGCCTGGTCACGTCCACGTTGTACTTTAAGCTCTCGCCGCTTGGCACCACCACGGCCGCCATCATCGATAACTCGACGCCCACCGTCTGGGACCTCGCCGTCGCGCTCGCCGGCGGCTTTGCGGGCGGACTGGGTAACTCACGCGACCAGGAACCCGCCACGCTTATCGCCGGCGTGGCCGTGGCGACCGCGCTCATGCCGCCCCTTTGCGCAGCGGGTTATGGCATCGCCATCGCAAGCGGATCGCTGTTTCTTTCGGCACTCTACGAATTTGGCATCAACGTGGTCTTTATCGCGCTGGCGGCCGAAACCGTATTGCTTCTTTTGCGCGTGCCGCTCAAGCGCGACCTCAACGGCGACGGCATCGTTACCGCCGAGGAAGACGCCGAGGTCGACGAGCTGTCGCGCAAGGTGCGTCGCCGCATCATTGTGGGCACGGCAATCTTTGCCATCCCCTGCATCGTTATGACCGCGGGCTCCATTGGCTCGGCGCAGGCCGGCGTGCAGGACGGCTACGGCGTCACCGAGACCACGCGAGAACTCGCGGCGGTGCTGCCGGGCTTTAAGGATTACACCGTCGCCGTCGAGACTTCGGCCACCGAAGGCGACGAGGAGGGCATCGTCGAGCGCGAGATTGTCGCCCATGTTACGACGAGCGAGACGCTCGGGGCACACGACCGCCACGTCGCCCGCAAGCTCATCGACCTCAATGTACCCGAGCTCGACCGCGTGGAGTTTAACGTGGAGTGATGCGCCTGCCGAGCAGATTCGACACAGGCTCGAGCGGCATGCAAGCGCCGGGCTATAGCTCGTACTTGTACACGCGGTAGATGAACTTTTCGGCTTCCATCTCGTAGGTGGCGATGGGCAGTCCGTAGTGGTCGTACTCGGTAAAGGTCTTGGCCTGGCCCGACGCCACGAGCATGCTGTTCGAATTGCCGACGCGCTGCGCGCTGCTGACGTAGCCCGAGAACGGCACCGCAATCTGGTCCTCGAGCTCGTAGGTGCGCGCCATCTCGTCCACTGTAAAGATGCGCCCAAACGAATGCGTGCCCTTGTTGTAGTCGGTCACCACCGCGGCGCCCAACTGGCCCCAGTCGAACTTGGGATAGCTTTCGGCCGTACCAAAGTTGTTGTCGTACAGCAGCACTTGGTAGCGACCGGTTGTTGCCGTGTCGGAGCTTGGCAGGTACGTCACGCTGTGCTGACCCGCGTTGAGCGAAAAGTCGCCCTGGGCCTGCAGCAGCTTATCCTGAAAGCCCGAACCGGCCCAAAAATCGGGTGAACCCATGAGCCAATCAACCGTGGGCGTACCGTAGATGTCAGTGAGCTTGATAACCGTCGAGGTCTCGCGCGAGCTCAGCAGGACAGTGCCGCCGCCGAGCCACTGGATCGTGTTGATGTGGATCCAATCCAGATCGCCGTCCGAGGCAACCTTGGCGCTCGCCTTGAGGTCGGGGAAGATGTCGCCCAAGTCCACGACGAGGGAGACGTCGCCGGTGTTCACGTCAATCTTGATGATGAGGTCCTCGACGTTAACGCGCTCGCCTTTGTCTTTGGCCGCCGCACGGTCGATGTCCAAATCGGCCTCGGAGCCGGCGTGGCTCGCCAGAATCAGCAGGTTGCCGTCGTCATCGAAAGCGTAGTCGTGGTGCAGCTCGTAGTCGCCCGTGCTCCAGACGTTTACCACCTGGCCGATAGCGTTAATCTGGGCCATCTTGGTGGTCGAGACGCTCATGATCATGCTGCCGTCGCCCGGGAACAGCAGACGGTGGCTGCGGTAGCCGATAATCGGCACCTCACCGCGAATCTGGCCCTCGTTGTCGTAGAGGTACATAAAGTCGAGCTTGGAAGAGTCGTTGCCCAGAATGGTAAAGAGGCCGTCGGCAAGTGGCGTGTTGGACTCCCCCACGGTGGCGGCGAGGCGCTCTTCCTCCTCGCCCTTGAGCGCGGGGGTCTTGACGGTGAATGTCGAGGTGCGGCTCGTGCCGTCTTGCCCGGCGCAGGTGAGAGTCACCGTGTTCTTGTGGTTGGGAATGAGACCGATGACCTTGAACTCGTGCTCCGTGGCCGGCGTGTCACCGCTGCGGGGCGTTCGGAAAAATGCAGCGACCTTGGGAGCATCGCCAGTCTTTTTGCGGCCGGCGACCTCGTAGGAGACGGTCACGGGGTCCGCCGTCGCAAAGCGCACGTAGCAACTCAGGGTATCGGTGCCAAAGGGGTCTGCCTTGACGAACGGGGTCGTTTCGTCATAGCTGCCTGCGGCGTACTCGGCATCGAGCTGGTCTTTGATGGCCGCCTGCTTCTCGACGTTGTAGGTTGCGACAATCTGCTTGTGGACCTTCTTCTGCTCGTCGGTGAGTTCGGTATCCGTGGAGGATGAGTTGCTCGCATCGGCTCCGGTAACAGAGCAGCCTGCAAGTCCCGCGCTCGTCAGCGCCAACGCGCCCGCCGCCGTGCCCGCAAGGGCAGCACGGCGCGTGAGCAGCCGACCGCCTTCGTTACTCAATCCCATGTCGTCACCATTAAAGAATGTCATCGCTGCCGTTTCCTTCATATACCAGGGCACTTGCCCAGCAGTGTCCAATATGGCTCGCAGCTTAGCAAACGCCCCTTAATGCAAGCTTAGGCTCGCAGCAGCTCGGAGCCGTTGCCGCGATGGCGCTCGATCCAGTCCACAGCAAAGTCGACGAGCTCGCGCTGGCGCATAAAGCGGATTGTCCCGTTGCCGAGAGGCGCCGCGTGAACCGTGCATTCACGCTCAAAAGCAGCGCCGATCTCGTCGAAATCCTCGCCGTCGACATAGAGCGTGCGGTATTCCTTCCACACGCGCTGGCCGTTTTCCATAATCGCGCTGTGCTCCACGCAGTCGTGCTTGCCGGGGTATTGCGCGCGGGCATCCGCCAAATGCAGGGATGTGTTCTTGTTGTAGCCCACGCCCACGAGCAGCACATAGCCGTCCAAATCGTACAGGCGCGCGATGGGCGATCCGTCGCCAAAGATGTTGCTCAGGTCGTGATTCTCCGTCAGGAACTGAGCGTGCGAGCCGTTTGCCGCCACCGAACGCGCCGGGTGGTCGCTGCGAAGCGTGCCCGGCCACGTGCGGAACATCTCGGCAACGGCCCCCATCGTATTGGTGGGCGTGATGCGCTTGTCATAGGCTGGCCAGTTGTCACGGATCAGCTGCCACCACTCTTGCGGCTCCTGCCAATGGACGCCGCTCGCCGGGTCCAAGTTTTTCCACGACTGCGTCGGCATCATGATGGTGCCGGTCTCGCCCACCGTCTGGAACAGCGCCTCGATCACCGGCTGCGCACCGCCGCACACATATCCAAGCGAGCTGAGCGAGCAATGGACCATAACCGCCTGCCCCGAGCACATTCCAACGGCAGAAAGCGCATCGAGGACATCCTGCTTGAGTACGATTTGTCGGTCCATTGCCGTTCCTTTCACTTTCCGCACCCCCATCTCGCTGTTAGCAGCCAAAAATGATCCATTTTCCTCCGTCCCCCGGGGATCATTTTTTAGTACTTGAAGAAGCCCTCGCCCGAGCTTTCGCCTAGCTTGCCTTCGTCGAGCATCTTCTTGAGGACGGACGCCATAGCCTTAAAGTTGTAGGGCATCATCATCTTTTTGAGCAGCGGACTCACCAGGCCCGGGACCTTTTGATACTGCATGACGATGTTGTAGGCCGTCTGGATGCCCACGGTATCGAACACCCGGAACGGGCCCTTGGGGGCACCGGTGCCGCGCGTCCATGCGAGGTCGATGCTCTTGGGGTCGCTGACGCCCGAGACATACAGGTCAAGGCCCGAGAGCAGCCACGGCACCAGCATGGAGTTAAGCAGGTAGCCGTTCTTTTCCTTGTTGACGGGCAGCGCCAGCATGCGGATGTCGTTGGCAAAGTTGACGAGCTCATCGAAGTAGCGCTTGTCGGTCTGGTCCTGGGCCATGACCTCGGTCATGTTGTTCTTCCAGATGGAGTTGGCAAAGTGCAGCGACAGGTACTTCTCGGGGCGGCCGGTGTACTTGGCAAAGGTGCTCGGTAACAGCGTGGAGGAGTTGGTGACGATGACGGTCTTTTGCGGCAGAACCGGGGCGAGCTTCTTGTAGAAGTCGATCTTTGCCTGGGTATCCTCGGCCATGGACTCGATGACCAGGTCGGCGCCGGCCACGGCAGCTGCAAGGTCGAGCTCCAGCTTGAGCGTGGAGTAGGCACGCTCGACGGCGGCGAGCGCCGCGTCCTTGTCAAAGGGTTTTTCGCTATCGGCAATGCCGGCGCACCACTCGCCCGTGCCGTCCGCCATGCCCTCGATGGCCGCGATGTACTCCTCGCGCACATGGTCGATCTTGGGCTGGGTGCGGCCGATGCTGCCCTCGCTGCGTAGCCAAATCGTTACATCGAAGCCACAGTAGGCAGCCTGGAAGGCAATCTGGCTTCCCAACACACCGCCGCCGGCAACGCAAACAGTCTTGTAGCTCATAGGAACAGTCCTCTCTTACGTAATTCCATAGATGTGCATTTATTCAACCGTAAGAGGGCTGCGCGCTGGAGGTGGGTTCTATAAACGGACAGTATTTTGCCGCGAACGGCTACACCTGTTCATTATCTCGGAGTTCCGAATGCCATTTTTGGCGTCGTTGGCGCATCGTTTTCGGAAGTATGCGGCAAATTTTGGAACCCTCGAGCACACTCCATTTTTTCGCCAATAAAACCGCAGGTACAGAGCTTGGACATACACGGTGTGCTCGGCCTATCGAGATTTTGCCGCATACTTCCGAAATCTAGGCTCGCATGGGGTGACAACAAGGCCACTTACACCACATATGTCCAACAAAAACGGGTGGTAGCCGGTACGGCTACCACCCGTTTGTCTTATATGCGGCTCGAAGCAACCCGGCTACTTCTTAATACCGCGTCCCAGGCGCTTGGCGACCGATGCCACGGCCTCCTCGCTCGCCGAGTCGCAGCTCACGCAACCGTCGTGAGCACGCATCTGGCCGGTGACCTCGTCCATCGCGAGCGGCGCCACCTTCTCGAGCTTAAAGCCCTTGCCGGCGCGCATGTTTTCCTTGGCCACGCTGATCATGAGCTTAATGCGGTTGAGCTGGTTGACCTCGGACGCACCGGGGTCGTAGTCCACCGCGACAATGTTGCTCTCGGGGTGCTGACGGCGCAGTTCCTTGATCACGGCCTTGCCCACCACGTGATTGGGCAGGCACGCGAAGGGCTGCGTACAGATGATGTTGGGCGCGCCATGGTCAATCAGGTCGAGCATCTCGGCCGTGAGCAACCAGCCCTCGCCCATGTTGTTGCACACCGAAAGCACCGTACGGGCCTTGTCAGCCATGGTGCCGATGCGCTCGGGCGCCTCAAAGCGCTCGGACTTCTCGAGCAGCTCTTCCACCGGCGTGCGCATCCAGTCCACGAGCTTGATGAGCGCCTGCATGCCCGCACGCGACGTGGCGGAGCTTCCCAGCTCGTCTTTCTGCAGCTCGGCATTGCTCATGGAGTACAGGAAGAAGTCGAGCAGGCCCGGAACCACGGCCTCGCAGCCCTCGCGCTCGATGACATCGACCACGTGGTTGTTGGCCGTAGGGTGGAACTTGACCAGAATCTCGCCGACCACGCCCACGCGCGGCTTGGTGCCCTCGCCCACGAGCGGCATGGTGTCGAACGCGCGGATGGCCTCGCGGCACAGCTTGGTGTAGTTGTGGCGGTTGAACTTAGGCGCCAGCTTGCGGGCGCGCGCCATGTACTCCTCGTAGAGCGCGTTGGCGGCACCGGGCGTGGCCTCGTACGGACGGCAGCGATAGAGCATCTGCATCATCACGTCACCAAAGAGCACCGCGTAGACTGCCTGCTTAAGCAGCGCCGGCGTAATCTTAAAGCCGGGGTTGTCCTCGCCGAGCGCCACAGCCGAAAGCGAGATCACCGGAATCTCGGGGTGGCCGCTCTCGCGCAGGGCCTTGCGAATGAGCGCGATGTAGTTGGTGGCACGGCAGCCGCCGCCGGTCTGGCTGATGACCACGGCCGTCTTGGACAGGTCGTAGCGACCGCTCTCGATGGCCTCCATGATCTGGCCCGTCACCAGAATCGACGGGTAGCAGATGTCGTTATTCACGTAGCGCAGGCCCGCCTCGACGGCGTCGTGGTCGGTCGAGGGCAGCAGCTCCAAGTTGTAGCCGGCACCGCGGAATACCTCTTTGACCAGGTCAAAGTGAATCGGTGCCATCTGCGGGCACAGGATGGTATAACCCTCGTCGCGCATCTGCTCGGTAAAGGGCACCTTGGGCCACGCGGTCGAAGCGCTCTCGCGCTGGGCCTCAAACGTGTACTTGCGGCTCGCGAACGCGGGGGCATCCGTGGAGGGTGCCACCGGCGCGGCGTCACCCTGCTCGTAGGTCTCGCCTGCGGCCGTGGCCTCGGCCAGGCGCTCGGCCTCCTGGTCCTTAAGCGCGGCCATGAGCGAGCGGATGCGGATGCGTGCGGCGCCCAGGTTGGACACCTCGTCAATCTTGAGCACGGTGTAGATCTTGCCGCTGGCCTCCAGGATCTCCTGTACCTGGTCGGTGGTCAGGGCGTCCAGGCCGCAGCCGAAGGAGTTGAGCTGGATCAGGTCCAGGTCGTTGCGCATCGTCACAAAGCGGGCGACGGCATACAGGCGGCTGTGGTACATCCACTGGTCGACGACACGGATCGGACGCTCGGGCTTCACCAGATGCGCAAGCGAATCCTCGGTAAAGACCGCAAAGCCAAAACTCGAGATAAGCTCGGGCAGGGCGTGGTTGATCTCGGGGTCGTTATGGTAGGGGCGACCGGCGAGCACGATGCCGTGGCCGCCGTGGTCCTCGACCCACTTAAGGGCTTCCTCGCCCATGGTCTGGATGTCCTCGTGGAAACGAGCATCGGCCTCAAAGGCGGCGTTGACGGCGGCGTCGACCTCGGAGCGCGTGATCTTGGGACCGCGCACGCGACCGCGACCGGCCTCGGCGTCGGCCACGCGGTCGACGGCGAGCACCTGGTACAGGCGGCGCTTGAGCTCGGTCTTATCGTGATACGGCACAAACGGATACAGGAACTCGATGTTCTGCTCGCGGATCTCGTCGATGTTGAGCGCCAGCGCCGTGGGATAGCTCATGACGATGGGGCAGTTGTAGCAGTTGCCGGCAGTCGGATCCTCCTTGCGCTCCCAGCGCACGCACGGCATCCAAATGAAGTCGACATCGCGGTCGATAAGGTTCATCACGTGGCCGTGGCTCATCTTGGCCGGATAGCACACGCTCTCGGACGGCATGGACTCGATGCCCGCCTGGTAGGTCTTTTTGCTCGACTGGTCGGACAGCTGCACGCTAAAGCCCAGGCGCGTAAAGAACGCGTGCCAGAAGGGGTAGTTCTCGTACATGTTGAGCGCGCGCGGGATGCCCACGGTGCCGCGCGGGGCCTCGTCGGGGCTTAGCACCTCGCGGTTAAAGAGCAGCTCGTTTTTCTTTTTGAAGAGGTTGGGGGCCTCGGTCTTTTGCTTTTTGTGACCGGCGCCCTTCTCGCAGCGGTTGCCGGTGATGAAGCGCCTGCCGCCGCCAAAGTCGTTGACGGTGAGCTGGCAGTTGTTGGAGCAGCGGCCGCAGCGGACGTGCTTTTGCGTCACGGTGAGGTGCGCGATGTCCTCGGCCGAAAGGATGGTCGAGACGCCGTCGGCGCCGGCGCGATCGCGGGCAAGTAGGGCCGCACCGTAGGCACCCATGCAGCCGGCGATGTCGGGGCGCACGGCATGAACACCGGTGAGCTGCTCAAACGCGCGCAGCGTGGCATCGGACATAAAGGTGCCGCCCTGGACGATCACCTGGCTGCCGATCTCCTTGGGATCGCGCAGCTTAATGACCTTGAACAGGGCGTTCTTGATGACGGAGTAGGACAGGCCGGCAGCGATGTCGCCCACCGTGGCGCCTTCCTTTTGCGCCTGCTTGACGCGCGAGTTCATAAAGACCGTGCAGCGGCTGCCCAGGTCGACAGGGGCCTTGGCGTGGATAGCGGCGTCGGCAAACGCGCGCACGTCCATGTTCATGGACACGGCGAAGCTCTCGATAAAGCTACCGCAGCCCGACGAGCAGGCCTCGTTGAGCATGATGTGCTCAATCACGCCGTCCTTCACGCGCAGGCACTTCATGTCCTGACCGCCAATGTCCAGGATGAACTCGACGCCGGGCAGGAACGCCTTGGCGCCGCGCAGGTGCGCGACGGTCTCGATCTCGCCGGAGTCGGCCTTGAGGGCCTCGATGAGCAGCGCCTCGCCATAACCGGTAGTGGTCACGTGGCCGATGGTGCAACCGGCAGGGATGTGGTTGTAGAAATCGGCCATGATGACCTTGGCCGTACCCAAGATGTCGCCGTTGTTGTTGCCGTACCAGGTGTGCAGCAACTGGCCGTCCTCGCCCACGAGCGCGGCCTTCATCGTGGTGGAACCGGCGTCGATACCAATGAACACGCGGCCGGTGTAGCCATGGAGCTTGCCCTTGGGGACGACCTCGGTGTCGTGACGGTTCTTGAACTCGGCATAGTCCTCGTCGGTGGCAAAGAGCGGATCCAGGCGCTCGACCTCGGCGCCCTGTGTGTCGCCCAGGCTGTCGATGGCATCGATGAGCTGCGGGAACGTGCTGAGCTTGTTGGACTCGTGCGCCATGGCGGCGCCGCTCGCCACAAACAGGTGGGCGTTTTGGGGCACGATGCGGTGATCCTCGTCCAGGTTGAGCGTAAGGTAGAAGCGGTGACGCAGCTCGGAGAGGTACTGCAGCGGGCCGCCCAGGAAGGCGACGTTGCCGCGAATGGGTCGGCCGCATGCCAGGCCCGAGATGGTCTGGGTCACGACGGCCTGGAAGATGGACGCTGCCACGTCCTCGGGGCGGGCACCCTCGTTGAGCAGCGGCTGGACGTCGGTCTTGGCGAAGACGCCGCAGCGGCTGGCGATGGGATAGATGGTAGTGGCGTTGGCCGCGAGCTTATTGAGGCCGCTCGCGTCGGTGTGCAGCAGGGTTGCCATCTGGTCGATGAACGCGCCCGTACCGCCGGCGCAGGTGCCGTTCATGCGCTGCTCGATGCCGTTATCGAAGTAGATGATCTTGGCATCCTCGCCGCCCAACTCGATGGCGACGTCGGTGGCGGGGATGAGGGTCTCGACGGCGCGCTTGCTGGCGATGACCTCCTGGACAAACTCCAGATCGAGCCACTGGGACAGCAGCAGACCGCCCGAACCGGTGATGGCGCAGGTCATCTGGGCCGTCGGCAGCACGGTCGCGGCGCCCTCGAACAGGTCGCGAGCGCAGGCGCGGACATCGGTGTGATGGCGCTGATACTTGGCGTAGACGATCTGGTTGTCGTCGTTGAGCACAGCGAGCTTGACGGTGGTGGAGCCCACGTCGATGCCCAGGTGCAGGTTGCCGCGGGCGTTCTCGGGGTTAAAGATTGCGCCTTCGGGGGCCTGGGCGGCGGTGACGGCTACGGACTCGGCGGTAACGACGGGTTCGCTAGCGGCGAGTGCCTCCCCCGCCGCGTTCTTGGCATCGGCAACTGCCTCGGCAACTTTCTCGGCAGCGGCGGTCGCAGCCTTCTGCGCGACGTCCACCACGGCGGGCGCGGCCTCGCGTGCGGCAGCGACCACACGGTCCTTAATGCCCTCGACGAGTTTGCTCATCTGTCTCTCCTCTTAGTTGTTGGACTCGACGGTTGCGGTGGTGTCGGCCGCGTCCTCGAGCTGTAGATTCAATAGCTTCATGCCGTATTCCGGCACGTTGATATCGATGGGTTGGCCATACAGGTCGCCGGGGCGCACAAAAGCGATGACCGTCATGATGCGCGCCATAGTCTCGGGTGATTCGGCAAGGCCGCGCTCAAACCAACGCTGGATCATGCCGACCTCGGCGCTCACGACATAGGTGACGTAGTAGTCAAAAAAGGTGCCCAGCGCCAGGCCCAAAATGCCTGTCTGTGCACGCGGCACCACGGCCTCGCGCGCCGTATCGATGATCCTTTTAATGAAGGCGGGGTCGCCGCCAGAGCCCAGCAGGGCACCGATAAGATCGCGATTGGCCGCAAGATAGCGCAGCAGCTCAACCGAACCGGGTGCCGGCTCGAGTTCGTCAATGTTGCGATAAAGATCGGGCAGTTTAGCTGCGGTGATAAGCTCTACGCAATCGCGGATCTCGGTCAGCAGGCCGTCCTCGATCTGGTTGATAAAGTCGGGAATATCGCGATAGTGCGAATAGAACGTGCGGCGCGTGAGGCCGGCACGCTCGGTAAGCGACGCGACGTTAATGCGCGAAAGATCGCCGCCTTCGGCAAGCTCGTTGGCAAGTGCCTGGCG